>JAACEC010000071.1 GCA_011682715.1 Pseudomonadota bacterium | reverse complement strand
AAATTATTTTAAATGTAGTAAAATATATTTTACAATTTAATCCCGTATTTTTTGATTTTTAGATAGATGTTTTGCCTGGTTAGTCCGGAGATATGAGCCATTTCGCTAACATTTCCATTGCATTGTTTAAAAAGAGATGAAAAATATTCGCGTTCAAAATGTTCGCGAGCGTTTTTAAAATCAATCTTGTTTGTTACGGTTATAGTGTTATTCCCTAATTCAAAGTCTTTTGCCGTCAAAGTTTCCCTGTCTGATAAAATAGATACTTTTTGTATGGTATGTATAAGTTCTCTGACATTTCCTCTCCAGTCTTTGCTCATCAAATAGGCGATGGCATCGCTGGATAGTTTTTTATCCGTTTCATTATAGATCTTGAGGTAATATGATGCAAGAGCGGGGATATCTTCTTTTCTTTCTCTTAACGGTGGAATATTCAATGTTATTCCGCTGATTCTATAGTACAGATCTTCCCTGATGCCCTTTTTCGATTAACCATTTTATGTCTTTGTTAGTGGCGCTTATAAAACGAACATCGACTTGCTTGGTGCTCGTACTTCCGATTGGGGTATAGGTTCCCGTATCGATCATTCTTAGTACTTTGACTTGAAACTCAGGGGAAGCATCTCCTATCTCATCAAGGAAAAGCGTTCCTTGATTTGCCTCTTCAACCAGCCCCTTTTTATTTCCGATCGCACCGGTAAAAGCGCCTTTTATATAACCGAATAACTCGCTTTCGAGAAGAGTTTCCGGAATTCCACTACAATTGATAGCAATGAATTTACTGTTTTCTCGAGAACTGAGTTTATGAATGGCTCTTGCTATAACTTCCTTCCCAACACCGCTTTCTCCTTGTATAAGAACATTTATTCTATACGATGCAATACGTTTAACAAGTTGCATTATGTTATCCATCTTCTGAGAAGTATAAACAATTCCCAATCCTTCCGGAGTTCCAGAGAGGAGTGTTTTGAGTTTTAGATTTTCATTTATAACCGAGTAGTGTTTTAAAATGCGTTTTAATTTGCTATCTACTTCAACAATGGAGAACGGTTTTTTTAGATAGTCATCGGCTCCGGATTTAATGGATTCAATAGCGCTCTCGATGGATGCGTAGCCGGTAATCATTATAATAGGTATATCATACGACTTTTTTATTTCCCTAATCAAATCAAGACCGCTTAAGTCCGGCAAAACGAGATCACAGATTGCGGCATTAATTTCCTTCTTACTTAGAATTTCAAGAGCATCTTTCCCGGTATAAGCGTGTAAAATTTCAAAATCGGATAATCCTTCACCGATTATATCATGAATATCTTTGTCATCATCTACGAGTAATATGTTTTGCATTACATCTCCGGTAAATTATCCACTTGATTTATACCACATTTTATATAATAATGAATTAAATTGGTTGTTGTCAAGGATTAAATATGGATAGTGTGATTCAGATAAGGAATGATGGAAAAAACGAGAATGGGGAAAAGCTCGATATTGTCGTTCTTCTCGATAACTTGAGAAGCGCTTATAATGTAGGAAATATTATCAGAATCGTTGATGCCTTTGGTTTTAAAGAGATCTGTTTTACAGGTGTTACGGCATGCCCTCCCCATAAAAAAATCATGAAAACCGCCATGGGAGCGGAGAAATATATTGAATACAGATACATTGGAGACAGTTATTCGGCAGCTCTTTACTATAAGAAAAAGGGGTACAGAATCCTATGCCTGGAACGAACAAACGTGAGCAAAAGGATTTGGACTGCGAATTACGGCGAGGGATACTGTATCGTTGTGGGTAATGAGGCTCTGGGAATAAGAGACGAAATATTGAACCTTTCGGATTTAATAGTTGAGATACCGATGACGGGCTTTAAGAATTCCATAAATGTATCCAATGCATTCGGTATGTTGGCATATGAAATTGTTCGATCTCTAAAACATATCATTTGACATAATTAACAAAATTCTATAAACTAATTGCATGACTGATTTTACTTTCTTATTTTTACTTTTGTTGGCGCATGTTATCGGAGATTTTACGCTTCAATCTTCGGAAATAGTTAAAAGTAAAAACCAATATGGCAGAGGATATCTTTATCACATATTAATAATCTTTTTTTCTTACATCGCTTTTACATTTTTTTATTTCAGTTGCAAATGGATTTATGCAATACTTATTATAGTAATTACACACTCGATTATAGATTATTTAAAGATAAAAATCGGTAGGTCTAAAAAAATAACAAGTACAGGCAATACCATTGCCCTTATTGCGGATCAAATTTTGCATCTTTCATTTATGTTATTTGTTTTCTATCTTTTCAGACCATGGATTCCTAATCAGATATATATTAAAATAGTAAGCGAATTTTTCAGTCATGCTCAGATTATTAACCACTTACCGGACAAATTTATTTTCTTATCCGCTTGCTATCTGTTTTTGACCATGGGCGGTACCGTTTTTGTAAAAACGTTCAGCGGAAGATACAAAAACGGAATTGCTCTTAGTAGTAAAAGATATGTAACAAACGGTATTACAATAGGAGAAACGGAAAGGATTATACTGTTTACGTTGTTTATTTTACAACTGTATATTTGGGCAGCTGTTGTTATTATTTTAAAGATTGTGTGGCAATACTATGTCAAAAGATCCGAGGAAAGGGATTTTAAAGGGACCCTCTATTCACTGGGACTGGCACTAATTGTTGGTGCTGTTTATAATACTATTTTTATATGGTAAAGTACCTGGTAAAAGCTTCTCTGATTAGCGCACTTTATATTTCGCTTACTTTAATTTTTGCTCCGATTAGCTATGGTCCGATTCAAGTAAGAATAAGTGAGATGTTGACCGTTCTTCCCGTTTTTGATCCCGCTGCAATTCCTGGGCTTTTTATCGGTTGTATGATTGCGAACATCGCCGGGGGATTCGGTCCCTGGGATATATTTTTGGGCAGTTTCATAACGCTTGTTGCTGCAATTTTGTCATATTACATAGGGAAAAAAATATCGCCGTTTCTTGCTCCGGTTTCCCCCATCGTCCTAAATAGTCTCGGTGTTAGTGCATATCTGACTTTTCTGACACATACACCGTATCTTTTTCTCGTCTTTACGATTTTTATCGGAGAGCTCATCTCGGCAGGGGGACTGGGATTGTTTCTCTATTGGTTGATAAAGTACAAAATAAAAATTAAGGTGTAAAACCTATATTTTGTTCTTTATTGTTCAAAACCTTGATTTCCCCGAACTGTTTTTCATATCTCTTTATGTTGTCTTCCATCGTTTTCAGAAACATCTTTGCATTTTGCGGAGTCATTACGATGCGAGAGTAAACCTTCGCTTCATTGATGCCTGGCATTATTCTTGCAAAGTCCATTATAAATTCCGAGGGAGATGGGAGACTATGACGATATTGGAGTAGATTCCTTCCGCTTGTTCCTTTTCCAATTTTATATTTATCTTCTTTTGTTCCATGTTACCTCCTATGTGCATAAATATATATCTTAATGTATCCGATGTCAATTCTTTAATGGTAAATTCCCCAATTGGGTTGAAAAAAATATTAAATAATGTAAAATAAGAAAAATAATCGGAGGCTATATATGAAAAAGCAGATAGTGATAAGGGCAAAAACATTATTCGACGGCATAGGCAAGAAGGATGATATGACTGTTGTTCTGGAGAATGGAAAAATAGTCGATGTACTAAAAAAGAAGCTGAAAAGCGATTATGAAGGATATGTAACCCCCGCCATAGTCGATGCTCATGCTCATATAGGAATGGACAGGGAAGGAGAGCCGTATCAGGAATCGGAAACTAACGATACGCTAGGTCAAATTCTTCCTCTTAACGACCCTATAAACAGCATCTATTTTGATGATAGAGCCTTCAAAGACGCCGTGGATTTTGGTGTCCTTTACTGTTGTGTCGTTCCCGGAAGCGGGAATGTTCTCGGCGGGAAAGCCAAAGTGATAAGGAATTTTGCAAAGTACAGAGATGAAGCGGTGATAAAGGATTACGGATATAAGATGGCTCTGGGGTATAACCCCCGCTCGACAACAGATTGGAAAGGAGAGCGTCCCAATACGAGAATGGGAGTATATGCTCTTCTTGAGAAATTTTTCGACGAGGTAATTGCGAAAAAGAAAAAAGCCGAGTTGGAGAAGGAGAGGAAAGTAATTGAATTGGAGCAAAAAAAGAAAGAGAAGAAATTGTCCAAAGCCGGATATAAAAGGGAAATGGATTTGATTAACGAAGAGTACAAGTTAGAATTTTCCGGGGAAGAGAATGCCGTGCTCGAACTGCTTTCGGGGAAAAAGGTTGCCAAAGTTCATGTTCACAGAGATGATGATGTACTTTATCTCATAGAGCTAGTGAAGAAATATAATCTGAAAGCAACAGCAGATCATACGGGAGACGTATATTTCAAAGACACCTTTGACAAGCTTGGTAAAAACAATATTCCCGTGGTATACGGACCGTTGGGTTCTGTCGGTTACAAGGTCGAATTAAAGCACGCATATTACCAAAATACTCAGATCTTGATGAAATCGAAGGCATTTTTCGGACTAATGAGTGATCACCCAGTAATTCATACGGTTACTTTGAGGGATACATTGAAATTTTTTATGATTTTCGGAATGAAGGATTACGAAGCGATATCGTTGATTACGTATAAAAATGCCAAAATTTTGGGAATCGACGATATACTCGGCACCGTTGAGAAAGGTAAAATAGCAAGCCTTCTCGTATGGAACGACCATCCGCTTTATCTCGGATCCTATCCTAAGGTTGTAATAGGAGAAGGAAAAATATTGCGAAAGAGATAGGGTATAAATCCTGGTATTGAGACACTTGCATGGAGTAAAAATAAAAAGACGAATTTATTTGAAAAATTATAAAAAAAGGCTTGACAAAACGACGGTTTCTGATATAATATCCAAGCGTTTTTTGAAATATGTTTCTTTGAAGTATCAAATTGTCGCTTGACATCCAAGAGAATTTTTGGTATCATAAAAAACTGTAATGATGATCTTTGAAAATTAACGTGCACTACCAATCCCAGATAAAAAATTATCTTTAAAAACCCAAAATTATTTTATGGAGGGTTTGATCCTGGCTCAGGACTAACGCTGGCGGCGTGTCTTAGCCATGCAAGTCGAACGGACCAAGTTTTAGTAGCAATACTCTTTCTTGGTTAGTGGCGTACGGGTGAGTAACACGTGAATAATCTACCCCAAAGTGGCGGATAACAGATCGAAAGATCTGCTAATACACCATATGCTCACGACCCATAAGGGTTGCGAGGAAAGATGGCCTCTGCTTGCAAGCTATGGCTTTGGGATGAGTTCGCGTCCTATCAGTTAGTTGGCGAGGTAAAAGCTCACCAAGGCGATGACGGGTAGCCGGCCTGAGAGGGTGAACGGCCACACTGGAACTGAGACACGGTCCAGACTCCTACGGGAGGCAGCAGGCTAGAAAATTGGGCAATGGGCGCAAGCCTGACCCAGCGACGCCGCGTGAGGGATTAAGGTCTTCGGATTGTAAACCTCTGTTAGGAAGGAAAATGGGAGTAGGTCCCAATACGGCCTATTTCTGATGGTACTTCCAGAGAAAGCACCGGCTAACTCCGTGCCAGCAGCCGCGGTAACACGGGGGGTGCAAGCGTTGTCCGGAATTACTGGGTGTAAAGGGGATGTAGGCGGATGAATAAGTTAAACGTGAAAACTAAGGGCTTAACCTTTAGCCTGCGTTTAATACTGTTCGTCTTGAGTTCGGAAGAGGAGAACGGAACTTCCAGTGTAGCAGTGGAATGCGCAGATATTGGAAGGAACACCAGTGGCGAAGGCGGTTCTCTAGTACGTAACTGACGCTGATCTCCGAAAGCTAGGGGAGCGAACAGGCTTAGATACCCTGGTAGTCCTAGCTGTAAACGATGGATACTAGGCGTTTCCATTAGGAAGTGCCGAAGCTAACGCATTAAGTATCCCACCTGGGGAGTACGATCGCAAGGTTGAAACTCAAAGGAATTGACGGGGACCCGCACAAGCGGTGGAGGATGTGGTTTAATTCGAAGCTACGCGAAGAACCTTACCTGGGCTTGACATACTGGTATTAGTGAACCGAAAGGGGAACGATCCTGCTTGCAGGAAGCCAGTACAGGTGCTGCATGGCTGTCGTCAGCTCGTGCCGTGAGGTGTTGGGTTAAGTCCCGCAACGAGCGCAACCCCTGTCCATATTTGCCAGCAGCCGTAAGGTGATGGGAACTATATGGAGACTGCCGGTGACAAACCGGAGGAAGGTGGGGATGACGTCAAGTCATCATGGCCTTTATGTCCAGGGCTACACACGTCCTACAATGGCCAGAACAACGGGAAGCGAATTCGGGAGAATGAGCGAATCCCTTAAATCTGGTCCCAGTTCGGATTGTAGTCTGCAACTCGACTACATGAAGTTGGAATCGCTAGTAATCGCAGATCAGCTACGCTGCGGTGAATACGTTCCCGGGTCTTGTACACACCGCCCGTCACGCCATGGAAGTTAGCGGTACCCAAAGTCACCGGCCCAACCTTTACGGAGGGAGGTGCCTAAGGTATAGCTAATGACTGGGGCGAAGTCGTAACAAGGTAGCCGTACGGGAACGTGCGGCTGGATCACCTCCTTTCTATGGAAAAATTCTGGAAGGTAGTGCACGTTTTTTGTTTTAACATATCGGGCCTATAGCTCAGATGGTTAGAGCGCACGCCTGATAAGCGTGAGGTGAGTGGTTCAAGTCCACTTAGGCCCATTCATCTTAAGGAGACAGAATGAGATCAGGAAAGATATCAATCATGTTTATAATCGCACTTTTTGCGGTTAATTTTATTTTTGGGCAAAATTATTTTAATAGAAAGATAGGATTAACGGAGGGGAACTTTATTTCAAGTTCTGATAATGCTATAATTCGCTATTTCCCTTCAATGGTAAACGAAAACGGTTTTATGTTCGGCAAATTGAGTTATGATAATGATTATAACTTAGCCTTAAATTTGAATATATCACACTATTCCTTTTATGTATCGAATTACAGAAAAACCATAGATACAATTATATACGATGTTATGCCCGAATTCCAAAATATGAATATGACCGATTTTATTTTCGGATATAAAGCCCGAAGATGGAAATATTCATTGGGGTTTTCCTTTACCAACAGCGGCTTCGGCGGAGACAGTAGTAATGTCGGATTAAGCGATATTGTTTATATGGGCGGAATGGGAAGCAGTTTAGATATGGGTGAGAAAACCGTTGATCTCAATATGGGGATCAAAATAGAAAAGTTAATGTGCGGCAGAAGTATAAACGGTAACATATCGGAAAACGACAACAGACCTGGTTACGAGTTAAATATGATGGCTACAATAAAGGATAACGAGAACATTTTTGATTTCTATGTTTTGGGCTTGAGCAATGTTCTTAATTTTATTTACAGTGATTCTGTTGCCGTTTACAACGGAAAAGAAATTTATTCCACGGGATACGGTTTGAACCCCGGGATCAGTTGGAGCAGGAGTTATGCCGATTTTGCGGATATAAAGTTAAATGCATCCTATGTTTATTCTTTTTCAGGGGTTCAGTCCTACGATAACAGTGGTGACACAAGCGATATTTCCGAAAAAGGACAGTTACTGCCAAATGTGGATTATCGAATCAATATAAATCTCTATAAAAATCTTTATATGAGCGTTTTCGGGAATTATAATTATAAAATTATACAAAGTAGTGTGAACGGCAAAAAAACACTTGAAAAAAAGTCGAATTTTTTATATAATGCGGGCGTAGGCTATAATAATGGAGATATTTCCGTTATTGTTGGCGGTGAACAGCTCATTGAAAATATTTTACAATCCGTTGAGAGCGGTAAATTCAATATTCCTCTTCAATTAAGATTTTATTACCATATAGATAACCTTATAGATAACCTTGCGGGGATATAGTTCAGCTGGGAGAACGCCTGCTTTGCAAGCAGGAGGTCGCCGGTTCGAGTCCGGCTATCTCCACTTTTCCAAAAATTTAAACGGAGGTATTTATGAAGAAATTACTTGCAATTGCACTGGTAATATTATTTGTTGTGTCCGGATGTTCTTTATTCAATAAAGAACCACAAAAACCTGCAGAACCCAAAGAAGTAAACATACAGATGACAGGACCGAGTGATGCTGCGGTTCAAGAGGATACAACGGGACATGCTCAAACGGCATCTTTAATGGTAGGCTCGTATAGTACATTATTAAGTGCATATACGAATGCATTTTCCGGATATTCCCCCGAAAATTGGGATGACGGAACCTATAATTCCGGTAAATGGCAATGGAGTGACAGTGCAGGGATTTGGAGTGTCAGATGGGTTGCAACTCAGGACGGTGACTATTACAATTGGTCCGTGTATGTAAATGGGGACTATTCGAGCTATGTTTGGAATAATTTCTTACTGATGAATGGAAGAACGTCTGTTGACGGATACACAGGACAATGGACAATTTATGATGATAGCATTATTCCGCCATACGATGATAATGGTAGTTATCCTGTTATGAGTTGGAAATGGGATATTGCAACTGATAATTCGGCCGGTTCCTGGTGGCTCTATAGTGGATCACTCGATGATTCTCTAATAATGTACATTAAGTATGTAACCAATGTAAATGGCGATGAAGATTTAAGTATTCAGGCTTCTGATGCATATTTACAGATACACTCGGAACAAAACGGTTCAACAGGTTGGATAAAATACTATGATACAAATTCTCCGGATCAAAACCATCTTGTTTGGTACATCTATTGGGATTCAACGGGGCACGGTGGATACGAGGATTGGGATAACGGAGTACAAACACGGTTCATGGTAGAGAGATAAGTATAATCGGATGGGAGCAACACTTGTTGCTCCCCTTTTTTATATGAAAAATAAAAATTTTATTCTGGGTGTTATAAACGGGATTTTATTCTTTTTTAGTGCCACATTCATAAGTTCATCAACAGTTCTTCCTGTTTTTATTTCGAATTTCACCTCTTCATCTTTTATTTTGGGACTTGTAGCTGCAATTGAAGCTACCGGCTGGCAGTTGCCTCAAGCCTTTGTAGCGAGATATCTCGAGGATAAAAAGTACAAGAAGTTTATGTACGTAATTCCCTCATACATAAGATCAGGAGTTATATTTTTGATTGCGATTCTAACATATAGAGCAAGAAATATAAGTCATTATTTGGTTATATTTCTACTGTTATACAGTGTTTATCTCCTCGGAGGTGGAGTGGCCGGGATATCTTTTATGGATATTGTTTCAAAAGTGATTCCGCCGAGAAGGAGGGGATCGTTCTGGGGGCTTAGAATGGGTATAGGTGGTATTTTGGCTCTAATCGGGGGATATGCGGCCAAAGTGATTTTAGGGAAAGTAGCGTTTCCGAAAAATTATGCAATTTTGTTTTTGATTGCATCCATCGGTGTATTTGTGGCCGTTTCATGTTTTTCAGCCGTTAACGAACCTCCCGAAACAAATGTGAGGGAAAGTAGGGGATACAAATCATTTTTTAAGAACGGAATCGAGATATTTGTAAAAGATAAAAAATTTAAGACACTTTTCGTAATTCGTGCCCTCTTTGCCCTCTTTTTTATGTCAGTTCCCTTTTACATAATTTATATAAAAAGAAGTTTCAATCTACCCGATTCATACGTGGGATATTTTATAATCGCTCAAATGACGGGGTATGTTTTGTCAAATTTGGTATGGAGCAGACTTTCAAACAGGAATTTGAATGCCGTGGTTATCAGATTAAGTTCGATAAGCCTGTTTTTAACGGCGATTTTAACAATCGTAGGTGTAAAATTCGGAATTAATTATCTGTTTCTGCTAATACCTTTTGTGTTCCTCGGTGCGGGTATAACGGGGATGAACACGGGCTATCTGAATTCTCTTCTTGCAATTGCTCCGGGAGAAAATCGTCAGCTCTATCTCGGTTTTTTTAATACAATGCTTGTTCCTTTTCTGATATCCCCACCTTTAGCGGGATATATAATTAGATATATCTCATATGCAGGGCTTTTTACACTTGCTTCCGTTATTGCGTTTGCAATTACCGTATTTTCTTATGTAATTGAATAGATCGATTGTCAAATATCTCCCATTTTTTGGAGACATGTTCCAATTTCCCCTATAAACATTCTGTGAAAAATGTTGTCAGTGTAGTATTTTTTTATTATATCCGTAGGAATTTCTTCGTTTATGTCGGAGAAATAGAGCTTTTTGCAGACAAAAACAAGATTTGCCTCTTCATAATAAATCCCATTGTCTTCGGTAAATATGGGATTCAGCCCTGTTGCCTTCATTTTATTGAGTTCCCTTCCCGATTTTGTTCCGTAAAATTTAAGAGTTTCTCTGTATCTTTCAGGAAAAAAGGAAAGGGAAAATAATTGATTTTCTTCCATAAATTTCAAAGTGTACCTGTTGTGTCGTATAAAAACAAGGGCAATAGGTTTATTCCATAAGATACCAAAGGCTCCCCAACTGGCGGTCATCATATTGAA
>JAACEC010000070.1 GCA_011682715.1 Pseudomonadota bacterium | reverse complement strand
GAAGGGATAATCAATTATGAATACCTGCTAAAACCGATTATTAAAGGAGATGTTAATTTTTCGTATATTAACGAGTTATCCGGGAATACCCGTTGGAAAGTTGACATGCAACATACCGAGACTCTCCTCGGTGACGGGAATTTGATTTTAAAGGGAAACCTTTATTCGGATAATAGTGTAGTTCAGGATTATAATGATACGACACTGGTTATCCTCGATAAGGAGATATATTCTTATCTCTCTTTTACAAAGCGATTATGGAAGGTCAATACAAACATCGTTATGGAGAATCGTAAAAACCTCGCCACCAATGAGTTCAACAATAAATTCCCTTCGATTTCGATCTCTTTTCCATCGTACAATCTGTTCCCTTCTCAAAATGGCTGGTACGGTGGGACATATTTTAGCTTTAGCAATAATTTTGGTAATTCTTATGATACGCTGTCCCATAAAATCATAAATGCTACGAATATTTCCCTTGCCTCGAATGTAAAACTCTTTAGGTATATTAAGCTGAACCATAATTTTGGGAGCAATTATTCCTATTTTAGAGATACAACATCCGTTCAGAACGTTCTTTTACATAACAGTGTCGGACTTTATACCAATATTTACGGCTTTTCGAAACGTCCCTTTCTCAATGTGAAAAAGATTAGGCACACCGTAACCCCAACGTTGAATTTATCATATTACAATTCGTATGTAAATAACGATACGGCATATTTCGGACCTGTGGGAATAGGGTTAAATAACACTTTCGAAGCCAAGTTGAAGAAAGGGGGCGTAGTGAGGCTTCTTAACGTGAATCTCTCTTCTTCCTATTCTTTTACTAACAAATTGTTTTCCGATATAAACATGGATGCTCAAACGGATTTGGCGAAGGGGCTTTCCCTCAGAGCAAACACAAAATGGAATCCGTATAGTATGTCGTTTTCCGGCTATAACATAACGGTAAACGGAACGGTCAAATTTCCGTTTTTCGATAATTCCATGGCACTTTCCGCAATTTACAATATAGGGAACAATTTTCACGGAGCCTATACAAATGCCGTTAATTTCCACGTTAACGGAAATATAACAGACGGTTGGAGTGTCGATTATTCCGGAAGAATTAATCTCGTGACGGGTAATATAGTGAATCAGCAGGTCTCGCTTATAAGAGATCTTCATTGCTGGGAATTATCCATAAATTATCAAACATTTGCAAGTGATTATCGAATAGACGCTAATTTGCATATTAAAAAATTGCCTACGGTCAGAATAGGAAAAGGATTGTTCGATATTTTTGGTTTATAAATGGAAAATTTGCAGATCTTGACTTGACAAACAGTTACTTTTTAGTATTATTATTCATTGTAAGAAGGAGTTAGTATGCGAGTAGATATTGAAAAAATCAACAGAGACGTAAAGGAACAAGCAATATTCATCCAGAAAATTCGTAATGAGCTCAATAAAACCGTTATAGGACAAAAGGGAATGATCGATGCCATTATAATAGGAGCGTTGTGTGACGGACACATTTTATTGGAAGGCGTTCCGGGACTGGCAAAAACACTAACGGTAAGTTCTTTCGCAAAGTTAATGGATGTCTCTTTCAAGAGAATTCAGTTTACTCCGGATTTACTCCCTGCGGATTTAATAGGAACATTGATTTACAACCAGAAGAAGGGGAAATTCGAGACAAAGAAGGGGCCTGTTTTTACAAACATAATACTTGCAGATGAAATTAATAGGGCACCGGCTAAAGTACAAAGTGCTCTTCTTGAAGCCATGCAGGAACGCCAGGTGACCATCGGTGGCGAAACATATAAGCTGGAAAATCCGTTTCTTGTTATGGCAACGGAAAATCCAATAGAACAGGAAGGGACCTATCCGTTACCGGAAGCACAGGTTGATCGTTTTATGTTGAAAGCCATGGTAAGCTATCCGACAAACGAAGAGGAAAGGGAAATAATGAAAAAGGTTGTCGGAAACGGGTTCGGAGAGATAAAAAAGGTTATATCGAAAAAAGAATTGAAAAAAGCGGGAGAAACGGTCAGAAATATTCATATAGACGAGAAACTTGAAAAATATATAGTTGATTTGAGCTTTGCCACAAGGAGCAAAGAAACGAGTTTTGCAAATTATATTAGATATGGAGCATCCCCGAGGGCGAGTATTTATCTTTTACATGCCAGTAAAGCGATGGCATTTTTAGACGGCAGAGGCTATGTAATACCCGATGATATAAAGGAGGTGGCGTATCCCGTACTGAGACACAGAATAATCCTCAGCTACGAAGCCGAAGCGGGAAACATAAGCACCGACAATATCATTGAAGAGATACTCAATATGGTGGAAGTACCATAATATGATAGATGAAAATTTGGTAAAAAAATTACACTACATAGAGATAAAATCTCGAAAACTCGTAAACGAAATGTTTGCGGGTGAATACCTTAGTGCGTTCAGGGGGCAGGGGATAGAATTCGATCAGGTAAGGGAGTATTACCCCGGAGATGATGTGAGAAGCATCGATTGGAATGTTTCCGCTCGTTTCAACAAATTGTTTGTAAAGGAATTTCAGGAAGAAAGAGAGTTGAGTCTGTATCTTCTCGTGGACATCAGTAATTCGCAAAATTTCGGAACCGGAGATAAAACAAAATTAGACCTGGCAACGGAGTTAAGCGCCATTTTTGCATTCTCAGCCATTAAGCATAACGATAAGGTGGGATTGCTACTTTTTAGCGATAAAATCGAAAAACTTATTCCTTTGGGGAAGGGAAGACGTCATGTTATGTCTATATTGAATACAATACTTACGTACAAACCGCAGAGTAAAGGAACTTCCATAAAGAATGCGCTTGAATATATAGGGCGACTTCTGACAAAAAGAGCTATCATTATCGTTATATCGGATTTTATTGACAGTAATTACAGCAAAGAGGTGAAACTACTGAACAGAAAACACGATGTTATACTTTTGCATGTATACGACAAAAAAGAATATGTGCCGCCCAAGGTCGGATTTGTTACAATGGAAGACCTTGAAACGGGGGAACAACTTCTGGTGAATACAAACGGCAAAAATTTCAAAAACTACTTTATTGCGATGATGGATAATCTTTCCACTGTAAAGGACAAATTTAGGAAAAGCGGTGTGGATACCGTTTCGATTGATACGTCGATGAATTATATTCCTGTACTTGTCAATTTCTTTAAGGAGAGGATAAGAAGGCGATAAAATGAAGAGATTCATACTCTTTATTCTTTTTCCCGCGATGATATGGGCTAAACCGGTTGTCTTTTCGACTCTCAGTAGAACGGCATTAAATACCGGGGATACACTTACAATGAGTATTACGCTTAAGGATACGGTTAATCGAAAATATATCTATCCGATGAGTGATACTTCCTTCGGTGATTTTTTACTCATAAAAACGGATGAAAAAAGTGACAGTACAGAAACGGAAATCAACTTTAAGTTATTGTTTAAGGGAATTGATAAAGATTCCGTCTCTCCGTTTCAAATTTATTACAACGAAGACGGGAAAACAGATACCATTATAACGCCGACGGTTTATACGGGATTTGTATCGTTAATCGGAAAGGACACTTTGAATAAAACAATTAGAGGTGATAAACCGCAGGAAAATATAAAACACAATTGGCTATTTTACATTATAATCCTTCTTATAACCATTTCGGTAATACTCTTGATTATCTTTTTGATATACTTTGTGAAAAATAAATTCGAAAAGAAGCCGGAGACGGAAGAAAAGCGTAATATTTCATTGAGAGATAAAATTGAAGAGATGTTGAAGAATATGAAAATTCCGGATGCTTCCGATAAAGGTGCGGTAAAAGAGTATTACTACAAACTGTCTTATGTGCTGAGGTATTTTGTGGACGGTAATTTCGGGAAAAACACTACGGAAATGACATCGTCGGAATTTATCAAAATATTAAGGCAGTTAAGTATAGACAAAGAAGATATAAAATCGATCAAGAACAATATAGACAGATTTGATATGATTAAGTACGCTTCGGAAACAGGAAAGAGCAAAATGGAGAAAGACCTCGAATCTGTAAAATCGTTTGTGGAGAAGTACTGCAAAGAGGAGCAAGAGGAAGAGAATGAATCATCTGGCAAGTAAGTACTTTTTATTCCTTTATTTGATTTTACCTTTGGTGATTTACTTTTTCTTAAAGAGGAAAAAAGCGTCTGTAAATTTCCCCACAGTACGATATATAAAACAATCGTTGGGGGACTCGAAAATTGTCAGGTACATTCCGTTATCACTTAGAGTGATTGCCCTTTCACTTATAATTTTTGCACTTGCACGACCGCAACACGGAAGGACTTATGAGAGAGTTACGACAAAAGGAATTGATATCGTGCTTGTAATAGATGTTTCCGGGAGTATGGCTGCAATAGATTTGCAACCGAAGAACCGACTTCAAGCCGCTATCAATGTTGCCGACGAATTTATAAGAGACAGAGGAAACGACAGAATAGGTCTTGTGGCTTTTGCCAAGTATGCCTATATACAGTGTCCTTTAACTGCGAACCATGCGATTTTATTAGGGCAATTACATCGTTTGCACATGGGTATGATAGAGGACGGAACAGCCATAGGACTGGGGCTATCGTCAGCGGTTAACAGTCTGAAGAACAGCAAAGCGAAGAGCAAAGTTGTAATCCTACTCACCGACGGAAGGAACAATGCCGGTGAAATCGATCCTTTAACGGCCGGAGAAATAGCATCGGCATTGGGGATAAAGGTATATACGATAGGGGTAGGAAGCAGAAGCGAAGTTCTTTTTCCCTATAAAGTCCCCGGGTTGGGGACAAGATACATAAAAATGAAATCCGATGTTGACGAAAAAACATTGACAAAGATTGCGGATGAGACAGGTGGAATCTACTTCAGAGCGGATAATACCGAAGCTCTGAAAAACATATACAAAAAGATAGATAATATGGAAAAGACGAAGATCATTGTTAAGAAGCGAAGCGTATACAAGGAATTATATGCAAAATATCTGATTTTAGCATTGATATTCCTTCTTTTAGAGTTTTTTGTGTCGAAATTAATTATAAACAGGATCGTTTAGATGTCATTTGGCAGTAATAATTGGATTTTCGGTGTAATAATTTTAGCTTTGTCACTCCTTATATTTTTCATACATAGAATCTGGAGAGGCAAACTGTTGAATAGGATTATGACGCCGAATCTTTTTTCCAGAATAAACAAACAAACGGATTTTCGATTGATAGACAATGCGGCTCTTATATTCATGTCTGCAATACTTTTTATTGCCATTGCACTTGCAAGACCTCGTTATAACAGAAATACGGAAATCGTAAAAACAAAGGGTAGTGAAATCATGGTCATGGTTGATGTATCCATGAGTATGTTGTGTGAAGATATAAAACCGAGTCGACTCGAAAGAACAAAAATTGCCGTAGAGGATTTTCTCGATTTACTTGAAGATGATGCGGTAGGAATTGGGGAAGTGAAGGCTATATTCTTTCACCTCCGACGACTGACTACGACGCATTAAAATACTTTATCAATTCCATAAATATTGATCCCTCTATGAAGCCGGGTACGAATATAGAAGAGGCAATAAATACGGCAATGGAAGGATTTTCGAATCGCGAGACGGGGAAAGCGATTATATTGGTTACCGATGGAGAACAAACTGCGGGAGATTATAAAATCGCTGTGAATAAGGCAAAGGAGAAGGGTGTTAAAATATTTACAATCGGAATCGGAACGGAGAAAGGAGAACCCATTCCCATTAGGGATGAAAACGGTAATGTGGTTGATTATAAAAAAGATGCAAAAGGAAATGTCGTAATGTCAAAACTCGATGAAAAGATTCTAAAAGAGATATCCGCTGAAACGGGAGGAATGTATTACAATGCCTCATCAGGAAACGAGTTCAATATAATTGTGAATTCTCTTTCAAAATTGAAGAAGGGTTTTAATAGAGAGAAAATACGGATAAATTACGGTGAATTGTTCCAAATTCCATTATTAATTGCATTCTTGATGTTAATATTCGAAATGCTTTTGCCTCAAAGGAGGGAAAGGAAATGAAAAGATCTCTTTTTCTGTTCGGATTGCTCCTTTTGTTTACGGGGTTCGGAGACGGAGATGCGATAAACAACAGTAGAGGGAATGGCTATTTTAATAAAGGGCATTATAAACAAGCGGCAAAGCTGTATGGTAAAATAAAAAATAAGAGAAATAAATTTATTGCCGAATACAACAGAGGAAATGCATCGATAAAATCGGGAGATCTGCAAAATGGGTTAGGATTACTGGGCGATGTAGCCGAGAACGGAAAGTCCGATATCGCTTCAAAAGCATACTACAATATGGGTAGTGCGTTATTTAATAATCAAAAATATAAGGAAGCGGCTAATATGTATATCAATGCACTGAAGTTGAAACCGGATTTTAATGATGCAAAGTACAATCTCGAAAAAACATTGAGGTTGCTCAAACAAAAAAAACAAAACAATGAAAATAAACAGAAAAATAAGAACAACTCCCAAAAGAATAAGCAGAAAAAAAATAACAAGAAAAGTAAAAACAATAAGAAACAGAACAAGCAAAATCGGAAACAAAACATAAATCAAAGAGAAAACGGGAATAGGCAAAAGATGTCAAAAAAGGAAGCTGAGAGGATACTTAATGCTTTGATGAGAAACAGAAAGAGGATAAAAAAGGATTCAACCGCCTTTAGAAAATTTTTAAGTCCGAGATATACATGGTAAACGGAATTGCAAAATTTGCGTTCTTGTTAATGTTTATTTCCGTTACACTAAATGCTTCAGATGTAAATATATCAATTTCTTCGAAATATAACACCGTAGGCATTGAAGAACAATTCAATGTGTCAATAAAGATAAGTGGTAACACCGCCAGGCTGCCCTCAATTAACATAAGCAGGTTTAAGGGATTCGATGTCGTCTCGACATCGACTTCTCAAAATTTCAATTTTATTAACGGTAAGATTTCCGTTGAGAAGGATTACACATACACGTTGATGTCAAGAAGTCCGGGAAGTTATACAATAGGGCCATTTTCAGTTAAGTATAAAGGAAAACAGATTCAAAGTAATGTCCTAAAAATAACCGTTAAGAAAGGTGTTAAACATAAAAAGAAGAGGAGTCAACCTGCACAGACAGCTCCGCAATTTAATTTTGATTTTGGGGCACCAGGTGGCAGTAGACAGAGTGCTAATAACGGATTTACCGTCCAATTTGTTAGTGAGGTAAACAAACGGAAAGTACTTGAAGGGGAGGAGACAATACTCACTTACAGAATAATAAGGGATATTTCCTTTGCAACCAATCCCAATATCAGTTTCCCCGATTTTAAGGGATTCTGGAAAGAGGACCTTGATCAGAAGAACCCGTATTATATAACCAAAAATGGTAAGAGGTATCTTGTTAATGAGATAAGTTTTGCATTGTTCCCGACGAAAACAGGGAAAATAATTATACCTTCCGCAAAATTTTCGGGATATGTAAACACATTTTTCACAGACCCGTTTTCCGGCGGTAATAAAAAGATA
>JAACEC010000069.1 GCA_011682715.1 Pseudomonadota bacterium | reverse complement strand
GAGTTTCAGACATTTTCCAATGTTCTTGAAAAGGATTCATTCAGTTACAGGGGTTCTATTTCTGCGGATTATACGATACCTCTTGGAAATGGTTTCTATATAGATGCAGAATATTTGTACAAGAAAGATAGAAATTTAAGCGTTTTTTCGTATATTCCTATAGCATCATTTAATGATAGGGAAACTAATAGTATATTGGCATTTCAAGCTTCATATCCCTTTAATTTAATTTTTAAATCATCGATTTTCGGTTTGTACAATACCGATGCACGGAATTATTATATAGGAGGAGACCTCACGGTTGGAAAACAAATTTTTCATACGGATATTGTTCTCGGATATAATAAATATGTTCGAGAGGCATCACTACTTAAGAAAGCTGATTTATCGGGTGGTTTAATGTTTCGTTTATCGTTATAATACGAAACAGAGGAGATGTATGATTACATTTAAAAAGATTACAAAAACATATAATCCGGGCAAGGTCGAGGTACATGCTTTGAAAGATGTCGATATTACAATCGAAACAAAGGAATTTTTGACGATATTTGGCCCTTCCGGATCGGGAAAGACCACTTTTCTAAACATCATAGGCTGTCTTGATGTGGCAACTTCCGGGGAATACTTTTTCGAAGGGGAAAAAATATCGGATTTGAATTCCACTAAACTCTCGATGATTAGACGGGGAAAAATAGGATTCATATTTCAAACCTATAATTTAATTCCCGTGTTAACAACTTTCGAGAATGTTGAGCTCGCAATGATTCTATCACGAAAAACGTACAAGAAGGAAGATATCTATAGGACACTGGAAGATGTGGGGATAGCGGATCTTGCTGATAGGTTGCCGAGAGAGATGTCCGGAGGGCAGCAGCAGAGGGTATCCATTGCAAGGGCACTTGTAAAATCCCCTAAATTGATTTTAGCAGATGAACCTACGGCAAATCTCGATTCGGAAAATGCAACGAGTATTATGAAAGTAATGAGATCCATGAATGAAAAATACGATATAACATTTGTGTTTTCAACACATGATCCGCTTGTCATGAATTTTGCAAAAAGGCTCGTTAAATTAAAAGACGGAAGGATAGAGGAAGATCGGTTAAAATGATAGGGAGAATATTTTCACTTGCCCTAAAAAATGTTTTCAGGGCAAGGACGAGAACATTGATAACAGTGTTTGCCTATGCTATCGGAATAGGGATGTATATACTGCTGGACGGTTTGCTCGCCGGGGTTTATAAGGATTCTGTGAAAAACATAGTTCAAAAAGATATAGGCAATGTAAAGATATTTTCAAGGGGATGTGATATAAACAGAATAGTGCCCGATCCGGGAAATTACTTCGGCGAAAATGTTTATGGACAGGTATCCGAACGATATAAATATTCGGTTCCGGAACTTCAGTTCCTAACCGGTATAGTATCGGGAGAACAACAATACGCCGGTGTTGTTAGAGGTGTTGATTCGAAGAGTGCAAATACCGTTTTTAATTATAAAGCGGATATAAAAGTCGGTTCCTGGCTAGACAGCTTGCCCGATGATGAAGTCGTTATGGGGGAATTACTGGCAAAAATATTGGGTTTGAATGTAGGAGACAATTTCACCGTTGTGTACAGGAATCGTGACGGCAATTACGATGCATATGACTTTACAATAGGAGGTCTGATCTATACGGGTAACCCCAATGTAGATAGAATTGATATATTTATGAAGTTAAAAAAAGCCCAGCAGATGATGGGGGCTGAAGGACTTCTTTCGGACATAGCTCTTAGGACGAATGACAAAAGTGCGGTTGAAAAATTGAATCGGGATCTTGAAGGAAAAGTGATTGCTTATTCATGGGAGGACCTGAGTCAAGATTTTCTTAATATAAATAAAACGAAAAAAATATCGTCTATGGTGCTAATTATGATGGTTGTAGTAGTTGCCGTAATTGGAATATTTAACACTATACTCCTCGGTATGTTCGAGAGGCAGAGAGAGATCGGGACACTGAAGGCTTTTGGGATGGAGGAAAGAGAGATCAATCTGCTTTTTATAACAGAGGGTGGCATTATAGGATTATTGGGTAGTATTATAGGAATTGTAACCGGTATTATTCTGAATATTCCCTTTGTAACCATAGGCATAAACCTGAAAACTTTTGAAAATATGGACATAGGTTATCCCGTCGAAGCGGTTTTCAAAAGCACATGGAATCCGGGATCGATGATTTTTGCCCTTATTTTCGGTGTAATTGTCGCGATACTGGCAAGTTATTATCCGGCAAAACGGGCTGCAAAATTGAATCCCGTTGAAACGTTGAGAGAATAAAATGATTGGTAAAATGGCATTTAGGAATTTAAAAAGGAATAAAGGGAGAACAATTGTCGTTTTGGTTTCGATTTCCGTTGCAGTAATGTTTGCTTGTATTATGTTGAGTTTAATAAATGGTATGATAGATTCTTATTTGAATAACTATAAAAATTTTCAGTATGGTGATATCAGAGTCGCAAATAAGAAGTTTTTCGACAGGGAGCAATTTATGCCTATAAAATATAGCATAGACGAATCTATTGCCGATAGTATTGGAGAGGTTAAAGGAATTGTGAATGTTTCAAAGAGGATTAAGATGCCTGTTCTTCTTGGTGTTGGGAAACAATCCGAGAATGTCATACTTTTCGGTGCCGATTTGAATACCGACGAGAAACTACTAAAACTTAATCGTTCAATCAAAGAGGGGAATCTTCCGAATAACGGGAGAACATGTATAGTAGGAGAAAATCTTGCTAAAAAAATGAATATAAAAACAGGTGACTCTATTTTGATTGTCGGTTCGGATCGTTTTATGTCTTTGAACGCCGTGAAGCTGGTTGTTTCGGGAGTATTCGATATTGATATTCCCTATTTTAACAGGAAGTTTATTTTTACATCGTATAGAAATGTCCAAATGTTGGGCAGGCTCGGTAAAAGAGTCACCGAAATTGTTGTTTTCACAAAGGGAAATTATCATAAAATTGCCGACAAGATAAATAAAGAAATTCCCGGAAATGCAAAAGCGGTAACAATTGACAGAAGCGGAGGGATATATGTTTGGATGAAACTTGCCCTTATTATCTACCAATTGATGAGTCTGGCAATTGTATTTTTGGGGGCAATGGTTATTATAAATACAATGCTAATGGTTGTGAATGAAAGAAAGAGAGAAATCGGAACATTAAAAGCACTGGGAATGAGTGATACGGAAGTTGAAAAACTGTTTATGAGCGAAGCCTTTTATATGGGGGGTTTGGGGAGCCTTATCGGAGTTGTTGCAGGCGGATTCGCCTCTTATTTCCTAGCAACACACGGTTTTGATTTCTCCTACATGTTCAAAAAAATGGAGTTTATGTTCAATTCTCATATGTATGGGCAATTTAGCATTCCTATTCTAATAAGTATGTTTTTTGTCGGGGTAATTGTTTCGACATTTGTAACATATTTACCTGTAAAATCAGAAGTTTCCAAAGAAGTTGTAGATTTACTTGAGAGGTGATTATGAAGATGCTTTACAATATTATTGTTGTAATTTTATTTCCTGTTCTTGTTTTTTCCATGACAGCGGACGAGTTGTTGCAACATATCGACAACCGCCGGTTCTATGAGTCGATTTCATATAAAGCCATAATGAAAATTCATTTTGAAAACGAGACATTGGAGAAACATCTCAATATCTATGTAAAGGGGAATAAAAAAGCGTATCTCGAAATTGTCTATCCCCCTGAGGAAAAGGGGACAAGGTACTTAAAGTTAAAGGATGCCATGTGGATCTATTTCCCCACTGCCGATGATGTTATAAGAATATCGGGTCACATGTTAAGGCAGAGTATGTTCGGGAGTGATCTCTCCTATGAGGATGCCTCCTCCGTCAAAAAACTTGGTGACTTGTATAATACCACTTATGACACTTCTCTATCAAACGATACCATGTATGTTCTCGATTTAACCGCAAAGAAGAAAGATGTTTCATATTATAAGAGGAAGTTGTATATAAAAAAGGACGGATTGCTCATCGGTAAAATGGAACTCTATGCCAGGAGTGGTAAATTGTTGCGAACAATGGAATTCGGAGAATATAAAAAGTACGGGAGTATATACGTTCCAATGAAAATGGAAGTGAAAGATGAAGTGAGGGAGAATTCCTATACGGATATAATACTGCTCAATGTGAAAATCGGCGTTATATTACCCGACAGGATGTTTACGAAATCGTATCTGAGAAGAAAGTCGTAAATTTGAAGGATGAAAATATGCACTGGTTTGTTCAGGATATTTTGTTAGAGAATTTTATGAAATGAGAGAAGTGAAATAAGGGTTGTTTAATTTATGTGGACAAATATCGGAAAATGTATTAAAATGTAATTTATGAAAATAAGTGGAAAATATTCGATTTTAAAAAAGTTATCGGAAACGCCTTCAAATATAGTCTATTTTGCAAAAGATAAAAAAGGCGGAAAAGAGTTGGTTGTCAAAGTATTGAAGGATAATTCCGAATCCGCTATTTTGGGATTTAAAAGGGAATTTTCTATTCTCCATGCCCTCAATCACCCGAATATTGTAAAAGTTTTTGAATTGGGCAGTTTTGATGGTGACGAAGGGGAGACATTTTACTTTACAATGGAATTTGTAAGAGGAGAGACGTTCAATTCCTATTTTAGGTTAAAGGGGCTGTCCAATTTCTTAGTGCTTTTTAAGGAGGTACTTGAAACCTTGCAATATATTCATGATAAGGGGTTTATACACGGAGATTTGAAATCAAATCACATAATAGTAACCCCTGAAAACGGTATAAAAATAGTCGATTTTGGTTTTGCCCAGATAAAAGATCAAATATCGAAAAGCGATATAGGGGGAACATTAGATTATATCGCACCTGAATTGTTAAGCGGAGAGTTCCCCGACGAAAGAAGTGATATATATTCTCTCGGTATAATTGCATACGAATCTATTGTGGGAGTAACACCTTTTAAAGGTATAGATCTAAACGAATTGATTAAATCGAAATTCGATACTGAGATAGATAAAAATGTATTTATAACCGCTGATATCCCCGATTACCTTAAAGGTACGGTTGTAAAAATGACTGCCAGAGAGCCGTTAAACAGATTTAAAAATGTTAAAGAAGTTCTGGATTATATAAAGAATGAAGGAACGGTTGTAAAGCGAAGAACAAAAGTTGATAAAATATTAAATTATCCCTTTGTGGGGAGAAAAAAGTTTGTAAATTATACGAGAAAAATTGTCAGTGACAGGGAAAGAGAAAACGGAGGCATTATTATTTATGAGGGCCCTGAGGGGATTGGGAAAACAGCAATCTTAAAGGAGTTTGAATACTCTTTTCTCGGAACGGATATTGATACTTATTTTATAAACTTGCAAAACTATGAAGAAAATTCCGTCGATTGGATGATTAATATATTGAAGAGTGCCGGGAGTCCCGTTAAAGACATAGAAACAATGATTGAAAACGGGGAATTTGAATTTGCAGGAGTCGAAAAGTATAAATTTTATGATACGATTATAGAGAAATTATTGCATTTGTCACGTGACATTAAGAGGCTTTTCATTGTCGATAACATAAAAAA
>JAACEC010000068.1 GCA_011682715.1 Pseudomonadota bacterium | reverse complement strand
GAATGAGAGGGAATGTAAGACTTGCTATCTATTCTTTAAGCGGAAGACTTGTAAAAACACTGGTGAACGAAATGAAGAATGCGGGTGTTTATAAGACAGCTTGGAACGGAAGAAATAATAGCGGAAATAAGGTCGTTGCCGGTATTTATGTATGTAAACTGGTTAATGGCGGTAAGATGATTTCAAAGAAAATAACCGTTATTAGATAGCCTATATCAGGCGGGAGCGTACTTATGCTCCCGCTTTTTCATTTTTACAATAGTTTATTCGGGTGTGTGGTTATTCTGATAATTTCTTATACTTGACAAATGGGGAAAAAACGAATAGATTGCATTCGGAGGTAAATATGATAGATAGAAACAAAATTATTGAGGCATTGTCAACGGTATATGACCCGGAAGTAGGAATTAATATCGTGGATTTGGGGCTTGTATACAATATTGATATCAAGGACGATGTTGTCAATGTCACAATGACATTGACCGTGCCGGGATGCCCTCTTGCAACGACGATTACGCAGGATGCAAAAAATGCGATAAGTGCTGTCGAGGGGGTAAAGGAAGCAAATGTTAATCTGACATTTGAGCCTCCCTGGAGTGTTGAAATGCTGTCTGATGCAGCTAAAGAACGATTAGGCTATAAGTAAAAAGGGCGGCTATGCCGCTTTTTTTACTTTATGATAATCACCTTTCTGCTCAATCGATTTCCATTTATATTAAATTTCAAGAAGTATACGCCGGTTCTTCTAATCGTTATGTTTTTATTCCCGGTGAAATTGCCATTTTCTATTCTTCTTCCGTTTATGTCGGAAATGGAATATTTGGCTTTCCCGTTATAGAACGAATAAATGCCATTACAGAATAGGTTTGTCCCGCTGTGAATTCACTCCCATTATTCGCATCAATACTTAATATTTTAAATGGGAATCTTTTTCTTATTTCTTTCAATGCATTGAACACCCATACATGTGCCTTATTTCTAACTGCTTTTGTCTCTGTCCATCCTGTATATACATTCGTTACATCAAGTGAATAGAGAAAATTTCCCTTTAATATTCCACCATCATGACCAACAAGATCTATTTCTACAAATCCCGGTTTCTTTTCATTCCGATCGGTAAATGTCCTTATTGGTATCTGATGCTTTAACAGAATCCCGGGTTTTGTTCGGGATTTTCCTTTCAATCGATATTTCTTTCCATCTTCTTTTAATAACTTATCTATCGTAGTAGGACTGATCTTTAGTAACTTTTCTTCCGTTTCTTCTTTTTATCAGGAACTCTTTCCCGGTATTGTTTCTTCCATATTCATTATTGCGGGTAAAGACTGTCTTTTTTCATTTTGCATAAATCACTATCTTCTTTTCATACATTCTCAATACATATGAAGTATAGCATCTGTTATATCCTGTAAGCTTAACAAATTCATCCGGTATCATTTCTCTTTTCCCTTCTTATACCTCTTTGATACCTCTCTTACTACGGCTCTTTTCTCTTTTAGTGCCAAACTCATAAAATCACCTCTTCGATAAATTTCCAAAATTTCTTTTAATCCCATTTTATTCTACCTCCTCCATTCTAAAACTTTTATATGGATTTTTATATGAGGCAATTGGAGGGCTTGACAAATCTCGATTTTTAAATATAATCTTATTGAAATTGGATTTCAATAAGGAGTGTAAAATCAATAGAGAATTATTTAATCGTAACGGGTTAAGAATGACTGAGCAGAGAGAACTCATCTACGATACGTTCCTTCGAATGAAAGGACACCAATCCGTGGATTCCGTCTACAACGAGTGTGTTAAAAGAGGTTTGCATATAGGCAAAACAACCATATACAGAACATTGAACCTTTTTGTAAGACTCGGGCTTGTGGATATGCTCGCAATAAAGGATTTCCCCATTCTCTATGAATCTAAAAGGGGACATCATCATCATTTTGTCTGTATGAAATGTCATAATATATATGACATAGAGGGATGCGCAGTGAGGGGATATATGCCCAAAGGTAAATTCCACGTAAAATCCCACGATATCGTATTTTACGGGATATGTGACAGATGTTATAATTCGGAGGGAAAGAGATGAGAAAACTTTTGATACTGATTCTATCGTTTTTCGCGTGGACACTGCTTGTAAACGGGAAAATACTGATTGTTACGACAATTGTCCCCCTTGCAAACATAACGAAAGCAATTGCGGGAGATTCTGCTGAAATAATTCCTCTCATCCCACCGGGAGTAAGCCCCCATATATTTTCTCCCACCCCGCAAATAATAAAAAAGATAGACAGTGCCGATCTGTTTATTACAAATGGTGCAGGACTTGATTTCTGGGCTAAAAAATTTGTAAGCGAGGATAAAAATCTCCTGAACATGTCATCATACGTTCCCCTCATAAAGGGAGAAAACGGCAAAGGGTATAATCCGCATATTTGGTTATCCGTAAGTAACGTAAGAATTTTCGCAACGGTTATCGATTCGGAACTTTGTTCACTTGACCCTGTTGATTCCGTTTATTACAACCGCAGAAAAATACTATTCATTAAAAGACTCGATTCCCTTGATGTTGCAATAAAGATCAGACTGGCATCATGTAAAAATAGGTATATCGTCCTTTTCCATCCTTCACTGGCTTATTTTGACAGGGAATACAATATTAACGAGGTAGCCGTAATAGAGAAAAGCCCCGGTAAAGAACCTACTCCCAGGGAGATTATGAAAATTATTGATAAGGTACGCAAATACAAAATAAAAGTGCTTTTTGCCGAACCTCAACTCAATTCCAAATCGGTAAAGGTTATTGCATCGGAGACGGGAGCAAAGCTTGATTATATTGATCCCATCGGAAATCTCGGCGAGGATTACATAATTTTTTTAAAAAACAACTTTCTTAAAATCGAGAGATCGTTTTATGAATAAGATAATCGAAATCGTAAATCTCTACTTCAGATACAAAAATATCGAAATACTTACCGACATAAACTTCTTCGTGTCTAAGGGTGAATTCGTAGGTATCATAGGTCCCAACGGCGCAGGGAAAACGACACTTCTGAAACTTCTTGTGGGGTTACTCTCCCCTTCTTCCGGAAAAATAACGGTGTTTGGCAGGGAGCCGCAACATCCCGGAATGAACAAGTACCTTATAGGTTATGTCCCTCAGGCAAACGAAGCGGATAAAAATTTTCCTATCAGCGTAAGAGAAGTGGTCGCACTTGGCAGGTATCACGAAAAGGGGTTTTTCACAAATCTTAATGCCGAAGATTTTGAAATCGTGGAGACCGCCATAAAAAAGATGAACATTGAAAGTATCGCGGACAAGCAATTTAATGCTCTTTCCGGCGGGCAGAAACAGAGGACTCTCATAGCACGTGCTCTTGCCCAAAGACCCAAACTGCTTGTACTCGATGAACCCACAGCCGGTATCGATGTTAAAACACAGGCCAGTTTCTATGAAATCTTAAAAAGATTGAATCAGGAGGGAATTACAATTATAATGGTGTCCCACGATATAGGTGCTCTTACAAAGGAGGTTTCGAGAATCGCTTGTCTGAACAGAAGACTTCATATGCAGGGAAGCCCGGCTGAAATCATGAAAAGTGAACAGCTTAAAAAACTCTACGGCTATGATGTACTGCTGTTGACCCACGAGGGAAAGGAGGATGTCAATGAATCTTGAGATTTTTAGATATGCATTCATGCAACGCGCCTTTACGGCAGGATTTATAATTAGCATCGTCTCGTCCGTAATCGGTGTTTTCGTTGTACTGAAGGGATTGTCGTTTGCGGGAGTTGGCATCAGCCATGCCGCTTTCGGCGGCGTCGCCCTGGGCTATTTTCTTGGTATTAATCCGACACTTTCAGCAATCGTATTCTGTCTTTTTGTAGCCGCTATAATCGTTTACATTCAACGTAACGAAAAATTGAAAAGCGATGTCCCCATAGGCATTATCTTTGCCGCATCCATGGGACTTGGTGCCGTCCTTATAAGTTTGATGAAGGGGTACAACGTCGATCTTTTCGGTTATCTGTTCGGCAACATACTTTCCGTAACACATTCCGACATCGTAAATATCATCTTTCTTTCACTTATAATCATAGCGATATTTTTAATAATATTCAAACAACTCTATTACACTACATTCGATAGACAGATGGCAAAAGTTGCCGGAGTCAATGTTGTTTTGATTGACACCGTATTCATGATGTTAATTGCTCTTACCGTCGTTATTTCAATAAAAGTCGTTGGTATAATTCTCGTATCGGCACTGCTCGTTACACCTGCAGCAACCATTATACCATGGGCAAAAAACTTCAAACAGCTTACGTTCCTTACGATGATTACAAGCCTGTTCTCTGTAATTACCGGTCTGTTTTTATCCTACTATCTCAATATTCCGAGCGGAGGAGCGATAGTGCTTCTCACGACACTTATATTTTTTGTATCTTTCGGATTCGCCTACAAAAAATAATTTTTCAAAAGCAAAATAATATCCCCGAGTTTACCACTCCACTCTTTATTTTTTAGGGCTACAAATAGATAAATACGTTTTTCCGCAAAAGCCTTACACTCCTTTGACTTGTAATAAATGGCAAAACTTCCGCATGAATTCTTTCCGAGTTCGTCAGCAATTTCCTTAAAGCGTTTCCTGTTTTTCCTCCCGCCGATGAAGTAGAACAAAATCGCGACGAATGAAATGGCAACAATAAGCAAAAATAACGACATATTCATCATAACAGTATGATTTCCGAGTCTATTTTATCGAAATTCGAAAATTTTATCTCTCTTTTGTAATTGACAAATGGGATCGGCGTCTGCAATGGATGCAAAATGATATCCGAATAAAACAAGTCTGTGTGCGGGGATGTAATCAACAACATCTCTCATTCGCTTCGAAGGGACTTCCGTATGGACTTTCCCTACAACACGCTTCTGTAGAAATTTAACGTATGTGAAATAGAAAAAAAGATAAACAAGTAACGCAATGATTATTAAAAGTGTACTTACCTTATCTTCTTATTCACCTATTGTAATAATTTCGTAAATAGAATCAAGATATTTTTAAAATATAATACCATAACTTTTAAATAATCTTCACAATCAACAATTTGTTCACCCTGAAGAGTATATCTATTCCCAAATCTATTTTTTTATAAGCTTGCTAAAAAAGAGAAATTGCAATATATTATCATAGTATGATACTGAAAGGAGAATATGGGAAATAGCACTTTGGATCAATATTTCAAGCGATATAAATTCGGTGAAGAGATATTTCAAAGCCTTATGCAATATAAGATCAAGAATATACTGCTCGTTTCTACATATTACGACGCATTTATTCTCGAGCAGGACGGCTTTTTATCCGAGCAAATCATAGATGAATATCAGCAATTTAACCTATCCAATATTCCCACAATAACAAATGTTCATACGGGGGAGGAAGCAATCGAAGCGATAAAACATAACCGATTCGACCTCGTTATAACCATGATGCGTATAGGAACGATGGACCCATATGAATTAGGGGGAATAATCAAATCGTACGACCCTCATATTCCCGTTATACTTCTGCTTAACGTGGTATCGGATATACTGCTTGTAAAATCACACAATGACACAAAAAACATCGACAACGTCTTTATTTATTTGGAACGGAGATCCGAAACTTTTTCTTGCAATAATCAAGTATATCGAGGACATGAAGAATGTTAGAAATGATACGAATCGTGGATTTGTGAGGGTGATTCTCATTATAGAGGATAATATACAGTACTACTCTATATTCCTTCCGCTTTTATATACGGAAATTATGAAACAGACAAAGCGGCTTGTTTCCGAAGAATTAAACGACCTGAACAAAAATCTCCTGATGAGAGCGCGTCCTAAAATTCTACTTGCTCAATCATACGAAGAGGCTATGGAAATCTACGAAAATTATAAGGATTATCTCCTCTGCGTGATATCCGATATCAAATTCCCACACAACGGCGAGTTGGACGGAGAGGCGGGGCTTAAACTCATAAACGAAATCAGGAAGGATAAGATTGACATACCCGTTGTTCTCCAATCCTCCGACATCGAGAATAAAAAAAAGATAAATGATGAAAGCATTACATTCGTTTATAAACAGTCAAAGACACTTCTTAAGCAATTGGAACAATTTATCATACGTAAGCTTGGTTTCGGTGATTTCATTTTCAGAGATAAATCGGGAAAAGAGATAACTCGTGCCCATACAATGCTGGAATTCGAAAAGATACTTGCCGGAATCCCTTACGAATCCCTCGTCTACCACAGTGTGAGAAATCACTTTTCAGCATGGTTAATTGCGAGGGGTGAAATTCCTATTGCTATGAAAATAAAACCTCTTAAGTTTGATGATTTTTCTTCGGAAAGCCAGTTAAGAGATTATCTTCTCAATATATTCAAGGAAATTAGACTTCAAAAAAATCGTGGAAAGATAATTAACTTCGATGTTTCAAACCTGAATGCAGATTGTGAAATAATCCGACTTAAAATGGGCTCTCTCGGTGGGAAAGGTAGAGGAATTGCCTTTCTCAACTCGCTTATCGTAAATCTCGATCTCGACAAAAAATTTGAGGATATTACAGTAAGAATACCAAAAACATCCATCATCGGGACCGAGGAATACGATATATTTATGGAGCAAAATAACCTCTACGAACTAATCTCCTGTGATTCCGACGAAAAGATAATGAAACGATTTCTTAAGGGAGTGCTTTCCCCGGAACTGAGGTACAAACTTGATCAACTCATCTCTAATGTTCATTACCCCATAGCAGTTCGATCATCGAGTTTATTCGAGGACTCGCAATCCCAACCATTTGCGGGAGTATACGCAACATATATGCTTCCCAATAATCACAAAAATAAAAAAATTCGCCTAAAACAGCTCGAAGATGCCATAAAGCTCGTATATGCATCGGTCTTTATGAAATCGGCAAGGCAGTACATTGAGAGTCTCGATTATAAAATCGAGGAGGAGAAGATGGGGGTTGTAATTCAGGAAATAGTAGGTACACACCACGACAATTACTACTATCCCCATTTTTCCGGTGTCACCGAATCGTATAATTTTTACCCGACAAAGGGATTGAAGCCGGAGGACGGCGTTGCATCACTCGCAATAGGGCTCGGTAAATCAGTGGTCGAGGGAAACAAGAGTTTCAGATTTTGTCCCAAACACCCAACGGTGAGTTCTTCGATGCAGGATAATTTTTCAAGTAGTTCACAGGTAGATTTTTATGCCATTGATACGAGTAAAAATGATTTTGACCTGATGCGGGGAGAGGATGCAACTTTGGTAAAATTACCGATAAAAACAGCCGAAGAGCATGGCGTTCTTGATCACATCGCTTCAGTTTGGGACTATCAGAATAACCGAATCGTCGATAGCCTCTATACGAAAGGTCCTAGAATTATAACATTTTCTGGAATTCTCAAATACAATTATATTCCTCTCAGTAAAATCTTGACAGAGCTCCTTGATATAGGGGAGAAAACAATGGGAGTCCCCGTAGAAATCGAATTTGCAGTGGATCTCACAAAAAAGGTGGAGAAAAAAATGCTTCCGAAATTCTACCTTCTGCAGATAAGACCTTTGATTCCTAATAAGGGAGAGATTGAGATAAGCAAGGAGGATATAAAGCGGGATAATGTATTTGTGTACAGCGAAAAATCGCTGGGAAATGCCGTTATTAAAGAGATATGTGACATTATTTTCCTTGAGTCGGAGAAATTCGATACGACGAAAACGCTCGAGATGCAAACGGAAATCGAAGAATTAAATAGGAAACTGGCAACGGAAAATGAAAAATATATACTCATAGGTCCCGGGAGATGGGGATCTCAGGACAGATTTCTTGGTATCCCCGTAAAATGGGCTAATATCAATCGGGCAAGTGTAATTATAGAAGTCGGATTGAAGGAACGATATATTGAGGATTCCCAGGGAAGCCATTTTATGCACAATATCATAGCAATGAACATCGGTTACCTTACCATACCGTATAACGATGAAAATTCCTTTATCAAATGGGATTGGCTGAAGAATTTGCCCGTTGTTGAAAGAAAAAAATACTTCACACATGTGAGAAATGAAAAACCATTACTCGTGAAGCTGGACGGACAGAACGGGAAAGCGATTATTTTGGAATAAAAAAAGGCGGGCAAAAACCCGCCTTTTAAAATATCCGTGATATTTTACACAATACCCTGATCAATCATTGAATCGGCAACTCTCTTGAATCCGGCTATGTTTGCTCCATGCATGTAATTACCCGGAACTCCATATTCTTTTGCTGCTTCGTAAGCCTCTTT
>JAACEC010000067.1 GCA_011682715.1 Pseudomonadota bacterium | reverse complement strand
CGGCTGTTATTAACATCCATTTGTCGTCCACAAGGTGAAATATGTTCTCATTCAATTTTTTTACATTAACGTTGGAGAATATTTTCATTATTCCATTTACCCCGGGTTTTTATTCCCTATAAACAATAACGTTGTTATTTTATTTTACGATATTCTTGTATCGCAAAATCTGTGATTTCATTAATTAGAGCCTCATCAAACCTAAATTTTATTCCGGCGGCGTCGTAGATTTCTTTTATTGGTTTTGAATTGCCGAGGGATAAGGCATACTTATAGCGTTCAATGGTATTTTTAGGATCATTCATATAATTCCTCCAAATTTGCAATGCACCGAGTTGAGCCATCCCGTATTCTATATAGTAGAATGGAACTTCAAAAATATGTAATTGAAGATACCATAAATTAGGCAAATACTTCTCATATCCCGACCAATTCACATAATATTCGCTAAAATCTTTGGCTATTCTCTTCCATTCTTCGTTTCTTTCTTCCGGAGTATGAGAGGGGTTCAGATAGATCCAGTGTTGAAATTTATCCACACTCATGCACCAGGGGAAAAAGTTTATTATTCTATAAAGATGATCCGATTTGGTTTTTTTTAACTGTTTCTCGTCCTTATAAAATTCATCCCAATAGTCCATTGTTAGAAGTTCCATGCTCATACTCGCAAGTTCGGCAACTTCCGACGGAGTATGTCTGTATTCGATGATTGGGATGTGTTTCATTCGAAATGTATGAGTTGCATGACCTCCTTCGTGCAGAAGTGTGATTACATCTCTATGCAAGCCCACAGCATTCATAAAAATAAAGGGCATACCGGTTTTTTGAAGCGGATAGTTGAACCCTCCCGGAGCTTTTCCTTTTCTACTATCAAGATCAAACATATCATGTTTTTTCATTATTCTGATATAATCGGCAAATTCATGGTCAAGCTTATCATAGATGTTGATAACCCCCTCCAGTAGCTCTTCACCATTTTTAAAAGGCCTAAGTTCGGGTTCATCCGGCCCTTCGGCGGTTTTGTCCCACGGACGTATTTCATCTGTGTTCAATGCTTTTTTTCTATCATCAATGAGATTCTTTATCTTCGGAACAACGACATTTTTAACCGATTCGTGAAACTTGTAGCAATCTTCCGGAGTATAGTCGAATCTGTCCTTCAAACGAAACATATAATCTCTGTAGTTGTCAAATCCTGCATTCTTTGCCTCCTCGGATCGGATTTTTCTAAGCCTATCAAAGAGATTATCAAGTTCTTTAGCGTGTTTTGAAACCGATTTGCTCTTTGAGAGCCAGGCATTTTTTCTCTTTTTTCTGTCTTTATTTGTTAAAATAACATTTATTTTCTGTAGTGTGTATTTTTTACCATCGAATTCCACTTGCGTCGAACCTATGAGTTTACCGTATTTCGACGATAAATTAACTTCTTCTGTTTCCAAAGGTATGTTTTTCTCCCTGAATAATTCCATCTGATTTACCAAATTTCTCAGGAAAATACCGTATTTGTCCTCGTTTAATTTCTTTCGGAATTTGCACTCGTAGAGCTTTTTATCCAGCACAAAGTTATACTTTTTATACTCGGGAAATATATTTTTTGTAAAGTTTTTAAAGGTCTTTTCGTAATCCTTATTGTCGGTATATCGTTGTAGATTTATGTATGCCCTGGCGTAAGCTTCATCTAATAAAGCGTACAATTTACTTCTATCGATTATCCACTGCTCAAGTTCTTCTACCGAATTGATACCTCTGCTATACAACTCTTTGTAATAAGGTTCCACATCGCTCCAACTTTTAACTTCAATATTATCATACATAAACTTCACCTCTTTGTTTTTACTATTATAAAACCATTTCAATGGTCTTGTCAATAAAAGAATCAGGAAATTGGGAAGATAGGTACGTAATTATACACTATAAAAAATAAGATTATTATTGACGGAATGGCGTATATGGTTTAACATGTAAAGTAGGAGTAAGTATGAATATTGATGATATTGCAAAGTTGATAGAAGATAAAACGGGACTTCTTATTCGTTACAATTTCAAGAATATTCTTTTTGAAATAATAAACGGCAGAATTTCTATGTTAGGGGTAAGCCTGGACAATTATTACGAGATAATTGAACAGAATATTCATGATGAATTTAACAATGTTGTTGATCAATTAACGATAAAAGACACCTATTTTTTTAGAAATGAAGATATTTATGAGAATTTAAGAATACATATTATTCCACAACTGCTCAACAAATATGAGAAGGTCAAAATATGGGATCTTGGGTGTGCAACAGGAGAAGAACCGTATTCGATAGCCATGCTTATCGATTATTTTTATCCGGAGTTTAAAAACAGATTTGATACTTATGCATGTGACATCTCCATGAATGCCATAAACGATGCGAAACTCGGGATTTACGACAAGTTTTCTTTCAAAACGGATACCCCAATAACGAATTATCAATCGCTCTATTTTTTTCAGAGGAAGAATTTGTACAGCGTTAAGAGTTATATCAAAAAGATGGTGAATTTCGAGCGATTTAATTTGATGGATATAGCGGAATCGAAATTGAGTAACTACTACAACGTAATTTTATGCAAAAACGTTTTTATCTATATGAAAAAAGAAGCGTCGAACATGATACTCGAGAATATTAACAGATTGTTAAGAGATGATGGTATCCTTTTTATCGGTGCCGGGGAGGCATTGTACGGAGAGAAATATATTTTTGATAAAATCTATTCCGAAGAGGGTTTTTATTACACTAAGCACAGTAAAACGGGGAAAGATGTTGAGGAGATATACGAAAAGATTATGCCGGGAAGGGGGAATGAAGGTGAAAAGGGAAACTATATAGGGATTGACGACATAATGTATAATTACAGAAAAAAAGAGTACAGTACCGTCCTGAGTATGATTCGCTACTCCTACAAAGATGCACCGGAGAAAGAACGAAAAATAATGAATATGCTTTTTGCCTTTATTATGTTTAATATAGGAAAGTACGAATATGCGCTGGAAACCATTAAAAACAATTTAAATTATTACAGCGATAATGAGTATATCTGGATAATGTACATTTATGGGCACTTTAATCACTCGTTGGGGAACGAGAAAAAGGCAAAAGAGATATTTGATATTGTAATTAAAGAAAGAAAACGATTTGTCCCCGCTCTCATAGATATTGCCAATATCTATTTTGACGGAGAGGATTATATAAAGGCGAAGGAGATTTTTCTCGAGATAAGTAATTTGCTGGAGAATTACAAGGAAAATAAACTTTTTGTGGAGTTAATGCCCGAGCTAAGTTCGAAACTGGTTTCCGAAGTTGTAAAATCGAGATTGTTCTTTTTACAGCAGTTGATAGGATAGAAGCATTTCAAAGCCCGACTATGCGTGAAGAAATACGGGTAGAGAGGTATAAGTTGAAAAATTATCGTAAATTCCATTTAAATCTTGACATATATCGCTAAAAATATATAATAGGGCAAGAAAAGGAGTTGTTATGAATATTTTGGTTATAAATAGCGGTAGTTCATCGATTAAGTATCAGTATTTTAAAAAGGGTGAAACGACACCTATTGTTAAAGGAATCATAGAAAGAGTGGGGATGGAGGGTGCAATATTATCCCATACGAAGAAAGGATTAGACAAATTAAAAAAGGTTTTACCCGTTGAAAACCACAAAAAGGGTATTGAAATAATTCTCGATATGTTAGAGGATAAAAAGTACGGAGCATTGAAATCTCTGAGCGAGATCAAAGCCGTGGGACATAGGGTCGTTCATGGAGGAGAGGCTTTTTCCGGTTCCGTATTAATAGATGATGATGTAATAAAAGCTCTCGAAGATTGTACCGAGCTTGCTCCGTTACACAATCCGCCCAATCTCCTCGGTATCAACGCTATAAGAGAATTGCTTCCAGGAATTCCCAATGTAGCCGTTTTTGACACGGCATTTCACTCAACACTCCCTAAACATGCTTATATCTATGCTATACCGTATAAATATTATGAAAAATACAAAATCAGGAGGTACGGCTTTCATGGGACGAGCCATGACTATGTTTCCACAGAAGGAGCAAAAATGCTCGGTACAACAAGAGATAAGCTTAAAATTGTTACTTGCCATTTGGGGAACGGGTCAAGTATAGCAGCGGTCGATCGAGGAAAGAGTGTAGACACGTCACTCGGTTTCGGGACAATGTGCGGTATTCCCATGGGTACGCGAGCCGGAGATATTGATCCTGCAATCGTTCCGTTTCTCATGGAAAAAGAAGGCTTCAGTGCGACGGAGATGAGAGATATTCTGTATAAAAAGAGCGGATTGCTTGGCATATCGGAAATTTCAAGTGATATGAGAGATATTGAAAAAAAGGCAATGGAAGGCGATGAAAAGGCAGCCCTATCTTTAAAGATATTCGCTTACTATGTAAAAAAGTATATCGGCATGTATGCGGCGGTAATGAACGGATTGGATCTTGTAATATTTACAGCTGGCATTGGCGAAAACGGTTGGGAAATGAGAGAAATGATTCTATCTGATATGGAATTTCTCGGGATAAAATTAGACAGGTCCAGAAACAGATTCAGAGGGGAGCAAAAAATCATAACAACGGAAGATTCCAGAGTGAAAGTCGCTGTAGTACCGACGAACGAAGAGCTTATGATCGCTCGGGATACCGAAAAAATAGTTAAAAACCGTAGAGGTGGTGATGAGTAAAGAGGAAACGAAGAAAGAAAAAGAAAAATGGGAGAATAAAGTTCTTAAACCTTTTTTATCCAAAGCTCAGGAAAGGAAGAACTTAAAGGATTCGAGTGGTGAGAATGTTCAAAGGTTGTATACTCCTCTTGATTATGAGGAGAATTATAATGAAAAATTAAATTTTCCCGGGCAGTATCCCTATACCCGTGGTGTTTATCCAACAATGTATCGTGGTAGATTTTGGACCATGAGACAATATGCGGGTTTCGGCACCGCCGAAGAATCCAACGAAAGGTACAAATATCTCCTTGAACAGGGACAGACCGGATTATCCGTGGCATTCGATTTACCTACTCAAATCGGCTATGATTCGGATGATCCTGTGAGTGAAGGGGAAGTGGGAAAGGTAGGAGTAGCAATAGATACACTTAGTGATATGGAAATACTTTTCAAGGATATTTCGTTGGACAAGGTATCAACCTCTATGACTATAAACGCTACGGCTCCAGCACTTCTTGCAATGTATATTGCCGTTGCGGAAAAGCAGGGTGTATCGGCTGATAAAATAAGGGGAACAATACAGAATGATATTCTCAAGGAGTACATAGCGAGAGGAACGTATGTCTTTCCTCCGAAGCCTTCCATGCGACTGATCACTAATATATTTGAATTTTGCTCGCAGAATGTACCAAAATGGAATACGATCTCCATATCCGGCTATCATATTCGTGAAGCGGGGTCATCGGCGGCTCAGGAAGTTGCATTTACATTGGCTGACGGAATAGAGTACTGTAAAGCGGCGATTGATGCCGGACTTGACATAGATGCTTTTGCAGGAAGATTGTCCTTCTTCTTCAATGCACATAACGATCTCTTCGAAGAGATAGCAAAATTCAGAGCGGCAAGAAGAATGTGGGCTAAAATAATGAAGGAGAAATTTGGAGCTAAAAAGGTAAAATCAATGATGCTGAGATTTCATACGCAAACAGCCGGATCTACGCTTACAGCTCAGCAACCGGACAACAATATCGTGCGTGTTGCAATCCAA
>JAACEC010000066.1 GCA_011682715.1 Pseudomonadota bacterium | reverse complement strand
ATTTTCTGTTTAAGAAAAAGATTCATAGATTTGGCGAAAAGTACACCCGATGCTGTTGCGACGCCGAATGCAACCGCACCCAAAACAAATATTTCCATCGATTTCACTGTGAGGAAAACATCACCCTGGGTACTCGCTCCGACACATACCCCAATCAGAATGGTAAAAGTATTAATCAACGAATTACCCGCTGTTTTTGCCAATCTGTTTGTCACACCACTTTCCTTAAATAGGTTTCCGAGAAAGAGCATTCCCAAAAGCGGAAGTGCCGCAGGAGCGATAAACGCGCTGATTAAAAATGCGACTATGGGGAAAATAATCTTTTCCTTTTTTGAAACTGTTCTTGGAGTAGGCATCCTGATCAAACGCTCTTTTTTCGTTGTAAGTAGTTTCATAATAGGGGGCTGAATAACCGGAACCAGAGCCATATACGAATATGCCGCAATGGCAATCGGACCCAGCAACTTCGGAGCCAATTTAGTTGCTATATAGATAGATGTCGGCCCGTCTGCACCACCGATTAACCCTATAGCAGCAGCGGCTGGCTGAGAAAATCCTAACAGAATTGCCGTTATGAATGTGGCAAAAACACCTATCTGGGCTGCCCCACCTAAGATAATCGTCTTAGGATTAGAAATCAATGTGGTAAAATCGGTAAGAGCACCTATACCGAGGAATATCAGCGGCGGATATAGTCCTGTTTTCACCCCCCAGTAAAGGATATTCATTACCGAGCCGGTTTTATATACACCTACTGCGGTAGACGCTGGTGTAGGAATATTACCTATTAAAATCCCAAAACCTATAGGCAATAGAAGCAAAGGTTCATATTTCTTTTTGATAGCGAGATAAATGAAAAGAATACCTACCACAAGCATAATGGCGGTTTTGATAGTTATATTGTAAAATCCCGTATTCTGTAGAAAAAGCATAAAGGTATCCATATTTTCTCCTTAAGGCTCGATTTCAATCAAAGGAACATCCTGTTGTACTGTGTCCTCTTCTCTTACATATATCTTCTTTACCGTTCCGCCTACATTTGCTTGAATCTGATTTTCCATTTTCATTGCTTCCATAACGATTACATCTTGTCCCGCCTTTACTTTATCACCCTCCTTCACTAAAACTTTGAGTATAATTCCGGGAAGTGAAGCTTTGATAACAGTCGGTTTATTTGTAACGGGAACTATTTCGTCTACTAAAGAAGGAGAACTGTTAAATCTTGGTTTTTTAACCATTTCTTTTTTCCCAAAATCCTTGATATTTACTTTGACAATTTTCCCGTTCACCTCTATGACGGCGAGAGTCCCCTTTATACTCTTAACATCCACGTTATAATCCTTTCCGTTTATCGTAATAATATACTGTGCCATATTAACTCCCAATATTTACTAAATCCGAGATCTGCCATACGCTTAGGTTTTCTCCCCTATAACGTAATGTGAGTTCGGATAAATTGTCTTCGTGATACAATTTTTGCTCTATGGCAATTGCCGCTATAATTGCCGTAATAATGTCATCATCGAAATGCTTGAGTTCCCCAACCTCCGGAATTGCCTCTTTGTTATTTTTCTTATTCTCCATTTCGAGCTTTTTCATTTCTCTCTTATTTATCAGTTTGAACAGAAGCAACGTCAGTGATAAGAGAAGCAGTCCGCTAAGAACGAATAAAACACCGTATACGGAAAACAACAAAACGTCACCTATGCTTTTCAACTGGGTAAATTGGATGATTTGATACGATATGTCTATCATAATTTCTCCTACAAGGGAATATTACCGTGTTTTTTAAACGGTAATTTTTCTTTCTTGTTTTTTAACATTTCGAGTGCCATTATAATTTTGTATCGAGTATTCTGTGGTTCTATAACATCGTCGATATAGCCCTTTTTAGCCGCTACATAGGGATTTGCGAATTTATCACGGTATTCCTTCTCATGTTTTGCCAGTTCCTCTTCCACGTTATCGGATTTTAACAGCTCTTTTCTGAAAATAATCTCCACCGCTCCTTTGGGACCCATTACAGCTATTTCCGCAGAGGGCCATGCGTAATTCATATCTCCTCTCAAATGCTTTGAACTCATAACATCGTAAGCTCCTCCATAGGCTTTTCTCATCACAACCGTGATCTTGGGAACGGTAGCTTCGGCATATGCGAAAAGGAGTTTTGCACCGTGTTTGATTATCCCGCCGTGCTCCTGCCTTGTTCCGGGCAGAAAACCGGGAACATCCTCAAGTGTTACAAGAGGTATGTTAAAAGAATCACAGAAACGGACAAAACGAGCCGCTTTGACAGAGGCATTTATATCAAGCACTCCGGCAAGATACTTTGGTTGATTGGCAACTATGCCCACGGAATTACCGTTAAATCTCGCGAAGCCGATAACGATATTTGTGGCAAACAGTTCCTGAACCTCAAAAAAATCACCGTTATCCACAATCTCATGAATTATGTCCTTTACATCATAAGGCTTGTTAGGGTTGTCCGGAACATAGTTATTCAAATTTAAACATTGTCTGTTTATGGGGTCGTCGTTGGGGATGCGGGGCGGTAGTTCCATGTTGTTTTGCGGTATGAAACTTAATAATTTCTTTATTCTCTCGATCAAATCATCCTCATTATTACAGGAAAAATGAGATACCCCGCTCTTGGTATTATGCACTACACAACCGCCGAGATCCTCGGTGGAAACTTCTTCGTTAGTAACCGTTTTAACCACTCTCGGTCCCGTAACAAACATATAACTCGTATTCCTCACCATAAATATAAAATCGGTGATTGCGGGAGAATAAACAGCTCCTCCGGCACACGGACCGACAATAGCCGAAATCTGCGGAACAACACCCGAGTACAAGACATTTTTAAGAAAAATATCACCGTATCCGGCAAGTGAATCGACTCCTTCCTGAATTCTCGCTCCTCCCGAGTCGTTAATTCCTATGACGGGGGCTCCCACTTTGGCTGCAAGATCCATTACTTTAATTACCTTATTAGCAAACGCTCTCGAGAGAGAACCTCCGAATACGGTAAAATCATGAGAGAACAGGTAAACCAATCTCCCGTCTATGGTTCCGTATCCCACAACAACACCGTCTCCCGGATAGTGCTGTTTATCTATTCCGAAATTATGACTTTCGTGCTCGACAAATATATCCAGCTCTTCAAAACTTCCCGGATCAAGCAATTTTTCTATTCTTTCCCTGGCGGTATACTTACCCTTTTCATGCTGCCTTGCAATCCTCTTCTCTCCGCCTCCGAGTTTAGCCTCTTCCTTAAATTTTTTTAAGTTTAGTATCTTTTCCTCCATACTCATATTTAATCCTCACAGAGTTCAGTTAAAATTTTTGATGTTGATTTTGGGTGCACAAAAGCAATTTTCTTCCCTCCTGCACCTTCCCTCGGAATTTTATCTATCATCGTCACACCTTTTTTTTCAAGTTCGTCTATTGTTTTTACTATATCATCGACTTCGTATGCAATATGGTGTATTCCCTGTCCTTTCTTTGCAATATATTTTGCAATAGAACTTTCCTCGGAAATTGCCTGTAGCAGCTCAATATCAACATTCCCTACTCTAAATTTCGCGACTTTTACCTTTTGATCCGGGACATCTTCCGTTTCCACAAGTTCCAAACCGAGTACGTCTCTGAATGTGGCAATACTGCTTTCGAGATTCTCAACGGCTATACCTATGTGATCTATTTTTTTTATCATATTTTCTCCTTAACATCTATAATTAAATTTTCGTGTATGTCCTTCACTATATCAAACGGAGTGGAACGACCGTTATAAATTTTTTCGACCCACTGCTCTATTCGTTCCGGATACTTTATATGATGCTCGATGAAACTATTGAGTTTTCCCTCCAGAAGCCCTCTGATGTCATCTTCAATTCTCATTTTTATCTTTTGTGCATGAATATTGTTTTCATAGATATAATCTTTGTGCGATATAATCCCTCGGGCAGTTTCCTCTATTCCCTCATTTTTGTACACCGACGTTAGTATAATGGGAGGTTTATATTTTTTTTCTTTGTAATGTTCGTCCACCATCCATTTGACAATAGTTGCCAGTTTTTCCGATTCCGGTCTGTCAGATTTATTTATGACAAAGAGATCACCTATCTCCATAATACCGGACTTCATAGCCTGAATTTCATCTCCTAACCCGGGGACAAGAACCAAAACGGTTGTGTCGGCAAGTTTCACCACATCTATTTCGCTCTGACCAACACCTACTGTTTCCACAATCACGAGATCATATCCCGCTGCGGAAACAACTTTGATTGCATCCTTTGTAGCTCCTGAAATTCCACCGAGATGTCCTCTTGAAGCCATGCTCCTGATGTAAACATCCGGATCGCCGGTATGCCTTTGCATTCTTATTCTGTCACCGAGAATCGCCCCTCCAGTGAAGGGAGAACTCGGATCAATGGCTAGTACTGCAACTTTTTTAAAATAATTTTTAAACTTATTGATCAATAAATCGATTAATGAACTCTTTCCCGCTCCGGGAGGTCCCGTAATACCTACAATATACGAGTGTCCTTCGGTATATACCCCCTGTAAAATCATTTCTCTTTCATATCCACCGTTCTCAACAATTGATATTCCCCTTGCAATTGACCTAATATCTCCACTCTTAATATTTTCGATGAGATTATCTGTTTTTTTCATTCATCTTAACATTTATGAAATCAATAACATCATTTATACTGGTTCCGGAGGTGAATACCGCCTGTATTCCCTTTCCCTTTAAAAACGGTATATCATCTTCAGGGATTACACCACCTCCGAACACAATTATATCCTCAGCTCCCTTTTTCTTTAACTCCTCCACCACTTTTGGGAAAAGGACATTGTGAGCTCCGGATAAAAGGGACAATCCCACGAAATCGACATCTTCTTGAATCGCCGTATCCGCTATTGATTCCGGGGTTTGCCTTATCCCCGTATAAATAACTTCCATTCCTGCATCTCTTAAAGCTCGTGCTATGAATTTTGCTCCTCTGTCATGTCCGTCGAGTCCCGGCTTTGCTATCAAAATTCTTATCTTTCTTTCCATACTCACTCCTTACAGGACAATATTTTCCTTATACTCACCGAAAACCTTTCTCAGGGTGTTTGTAATTTCCCCAATGGATGCATAGGACTTTACGGCTTCAAGAATTATCGGCATTAAGTTCGAATTACCTTCCGCCTTCTTTTCCAATTCGGATAGTATGCTTTTAACCCTTATGTTGTCTCTGCTTTCTTTTATCCTCTTCAATTTTTCTACCTGTTTTTGCTGTATTGTCATATCAACTCTTAACAATCCTTTCACCGGTGGTTCTTCTATTTGAAATTTGTTAACACCAACAATAACCCTGTCGCCCTTCTCGATTTCCATCTGGTATTTATATGCGCTGTCCTGTACCTCCTTCTGTACGAAACCTCTTTCAATTGCAGCAACCATACCGCCCATTTTCTCTATTTTGTCGATATACTCGAATGCTTCTTTTTCTATCTTGTCCGTAAGTGATTCGATGTAGTACGAACCGGCAAGTGGATCGATAGTCTTTGTAACACCTGATTCGTATGCTACTATTTGCTGGGTTCTGAGAGCTATTCTTACCGAATCCTCCGTGGGGAGAGCAAGTGCTTCGTCTCTCGAATTCGTGTGAAGGCTTTGCGTACCTCCGAGAACAGCTGCCAGCGTTTGGATTGCAACACGCACGATATTGTTGTCCGGTTGCTGAGCTGTAAGCGTAGATCCGG
>JAACEC010000065.1 GCA_011682715.1 Pseudomonadota bacterium | reverse complement strand
ACTGTTATATCTGTAAAGGTTAAAGAGGGAGAAACAGTCATTATCGGGACTATGAATAACCCCGGTACCGTACTGTTTACTGTGGCGGATCTTGAACACATGCAAATGGATGCTCTTTTCGACGAGAGTGACATCCCCGATATAAAGGTAGGAATGAAGTCGCGTGTAGTCGTAGATCCACTCCCCGATGATACATTTAAGGCTGTTGTTACGGAAGTTGCAAGTGCCGGAAAAGTCGTAAATATAGGAACGAGAGAAGAGGTGGTAAATTTCGAGGTTAAGGCAGATATAATCGGGGACTCGAAGGGAATCAAAAACGGTATGGGCGGAAACATCGATATTATTACTAAACAAAAAGAGGATATTCTAAAAATACCTCTGACAGCCATACAAAAACGTCTGATCAACGGGAAGTTTACAAAAGGTGTTTTTCTCTATAAAAACGGTAAGGCCCTGTTTAAACAGGTGGAAACGGGAATTTCCGGTGAAGATGATATTGAGGTAAAAGACGGTTTGCAAGAAGGAGATATAATTATATCCGGTCCCTACAGTAAGTTAAGGAAGCTCAAAGACGGAGATCGTGTAAAACTAATGAAAAGGGAAAAGAAACACGGAACGAGAAAAGACAGGAGTGCAAGAACCAAAAAAGCGGAGGGGAAATAGATGGATTTTCTTGAAGGAATAAAAAGTGCAATCTTTTACCTTCGCTCCAACAAGTTAAGATCATTTCTTACAACATTGGGGATAATAATAGGTGTTATGACCGTAATTACCGTTGTATCTTTAATCGAAGGATTAAATCTGAAGGTAAAGAACATGTTTTCAACTCTCGGAACCAATGTAATTTATGTTTCAAAATTTCCCTTTATACAAACAAGCTCCAAGAATTATAGAAAATATATAAAGCGTAAACCGCTAACAGTTGAAGATGCAATTGCTATAAGTAAGCATTGCCCCGATGTTTCCTTTGTTTCGCCTGTAATAAATTCGTCATCGGATGTCAAATACAAGGGAAAGAGAATAGAACTTGTACATGTAAGCGGTGTCAATCAGAACTATCAGGATATCATCGGACAGTATGTCGATGAAGGTAGAAATTATACGGAGGGGGAAGTCGATCGACGGCGATTCGTTTGTGTTATCGGAAAAACGATTGCAAAAACATTCTTTCCCGCCGGTAATGCCCTGGGGAGACGGATAGATATCAGGGGGTATAAATTTAAAGTTATTGGAGTATTGGAGGGAAGAGGGAATCTTTTGGGAAACGATATGGATAACATAGTGAATATACCGTATACGACAATGCAAAAGATTATAGGAAGAAGGAGACATTTGATGATTGTCGTTTCGGCGGAAGATAAAGAGCTCGCGATGGACGAAATGAGGGGCGTACTCAGAGTCAGGAGAAAAACGCCCGAAAAGGCCGAGGATGACTTTTCATTCGGGACGCAAGATATGTTGCTTAATTTTTATAAAAAGTTTACCGGAGCTGCATTTCTTGTTATGATTGGTATAGCATCCCTTGCACTACTTACAGGGGGCGTTGGAATTATGAATATCATGTATGTAACTGTTACGGAACGTACGAGAGAGATAGGTATAAGAATGGCTATAGGGGCTAAAAAACGGGATATTCTGTGGCAGTTCCTTATCGAAACAATTACAATATCCGTAATCGGAGGTTTTGTGGGAATCCTTGCCGGAATCGGCTTGGGGAAGATGATATCGATTGTCAGTCATCTACCATTCGCTGTAGCTCTATGGAGTGTCTTAACGGCTTTTATCGTTTCTGCCGGGTTGGGTATTGTTTTTGGTATATTGCCTGCAAGAAAAGCTGCTAACTTGAATCCTGTAGAGGCGTTAAGGTACGAGTAAGGAGAGGTATATGTTGATAATAGCCAAACATTTAAAGAAAAGTTATCGGATGGGGAAAGTAAAAATCGAAGCGGTAAGGGATGTGAGCATTGAAATTCATAAAAATGCATTTGTATCGATTATGGGACCTTCAGGGTCGGGTAAATCAACACTCATGCATATAATTGGATGTCTCGATAAACCGGATTCGGGTGAGTATTTTCTCAATGAAAAAGATGTCAGCAAAATTCACGATGATGAACTTGCTGAAATTAGAAATAAATTTATCGGATTTGTTTTTCAAACCTTTAATCTGATTCCGAGGATGAATGCCCTGAGTAATGTTGAAATGCCGCTCGTTTACAGAGGAGAAAAAACAAAATATAGAAAAGAAAAAGCTATAAGTGCATTGGAAAAGGTGGGACTGGGACACAGGATTTATCATAACCCTAATGAACTTTCAGGAGGAGAAAGACAAAGAGTCGCCATTGCAAGGGCATTGGTTACAGATCCCGCGATTATCATTGCCGACGAGCCCACGGGAAATCTCGATTCGAAAACCGGTGCTGAGATATTAAGTCTGTTTGATAAGTTACACAAGAATGGAAAAACGATTATCATGATCACTCACCAAAGGGAAGTAGCCGAAATAGCCAGTAAAATCATACATATAAAAGACGGGAATATAACAGACAGAGAGATAATCAAAGAAATGTAGCGGTTATTGCAAGTAGCAGTGGGACTAAAAGAAATTCAAATTGATGCTCCGAAAAAGAAAAGAGGATTGCCGATATTAGTGAATCTGCAACAAGGATTATCATAGGTAAATTAAGTGTCGCATTAATCGCAATTGCTGTGAGAAGAAAGAATGCGAAGAATGCAACCGCAGCCTCCAAAGAACGTTTTCTCCCGAAAAGATAAGTAATGCCTGTATACCGATTAACCAAATCAGACAGAATATAGCCGATGGAAAATGAAAGAGAAATTACGAGGATATATTTACTCTTTAAGAAGAGACAGAGGATAAACAGAGCCAGTGTAAAGTAAAGAGCCGCTTTTAAAAATTCTATGACTCTTTTATTATTTCCGTTTTTAATTAAAAGGAAAATCAAAACAATTATTGATGCACCGAGTATTGGAACAGATATAATTTTATCGTGTATGAAGGATAGAAACGGGATTAATAAAGCATAAAAATAGAAGGCGATTCTGTACCTCAGTAAAGGATCGTTGTGATTTTTTAATTTAATGCCCAGCGATCTTCTTTTAGAATAAGTGTAAACGGAAGATAGTATTATCGCGCCGAGGGACAGTTGAAGTATGTAGAAAAGAATTCTGGGTGACACCATCAATGATTGTTTAAAGCTAACGGTTTGGAGGTAGAAAAGGGTAAATATGATAAAGGCGGCAATATCGATCATAAATCCTGAAAATGAGAATGAGTGTAAAATGAAAAACAGTATAAGTGTATAAAATACAAGCCAAAGTATGGGAGCCAATGGGTATCCGGCGTAAACGAGCATAATGAGAGAAACAAATAAAACTCCGTATGATGTTGCGGCACCCCGTCCTCCTTTAAAACTCAGGTAAAACGGAAAGATATGACCGATGATGGTAAGAACAGCGGCGACCAACAGGAAATAACTGTTATATTGATTTGGTGTAACGTAATCCCAGAACAGGAACGATAAGGATATGGCTATAACCCCTTTTGCAAAATCGATAAATCCCGTTAAAATTGCCGGCAAAAATCCGGCTATTCGATAGACATTTGCCGCTCCCGTATATCTTGCACCGAATTTTCTGATATCAATGTGTTTGTAAAATTTAGTTATAAAAAAGCCGGGAGAAATTGTTCCGATAAGATAGGAGAAAACAAAAGGCAGCAGATACATTATCTATTTCTCCAGAGTATTTGCTTTAGGATCTTTACCGGATTCCACTATGGAACATAGAGAATTTATTATTTCGGGATAGAATCCTTTCCCGATATCTTTCATCAATTCATTGCAAGCTTGATTATAAGTCTTAGGTGCTTTATATTTTCTCGATTCGGAAGTTGCTGCATCAAAGTAATCGGAAGCGGCAACAATGTTTGTTAAGATATTCGGTTTAATTCTGTATGGGTAGCCTTTACGATTAACTCTTTCATGGTGGTCAAGTGCATAATTACTTACCATGGTCATACCCAACCTATCGAGAATTTGTTTACCGAATACCGTATGGTTTTTTATAAGTGTAAATTCTTCTCTTGTTAAGGGGGTAATTTTATTGAGCTCAAACCAGGGGATATATAATTTACCTATATCATGAAGATACGCTCCGTATCTCAATTCATCGAGAGTTTTCTTGTCTATCTTAATTTTTCTCCTCTTAATCATATATTCGCTAATATTACTGGCAATGTTACGAACATTTGCCGAATGGTCGGCACTTGTGTACCAATCCTTTAGCCTCAAAAGTTGCATTAATTGCTCGATAAATGGATTTTTTTCTATATTTGTTTGCCATGTTAATGTTTTCTTCCCGTGTTCAAAAATCATATCTATTATATCGTTAATTAATATGTTCTCATCAAGTGAATTTCCGTAGATTTTACAGGACATTATAGACATTCTCGCATATTTATACATTAGTTTAATTTTACCGAGTTTAGAATAGATCTTTGCATAATCCCTAAAAATTGATGGTCTTACCCATCTTTCGAAAGCGTCATTTTCTGTTTGTTTATCGAAACATTTCAATTTATCCAATGCCGAATCGAAATTTTCCATGGCAATCATATTCTCTATTTTGTTTAGTTCATACAAAACTTTAAAATATTGATCTTCGGATTTCGGAAGAGCGTTAAGAGATCCGATTTTCTCTATGTAATGTTTTCTCTCTGTTCCTGTGATTTTCCCTAATGCTCTGTTGTAAATCTCAAAAAGAGAGTTGTAATACATATTAAAAAGGTTTTCCCGATTTATGGAGTCTGTCCCGGGTGGATTTTCTTCGGGGGCTTTTTTATAAAGCTCTTGTACTTTTATTAAATAATTTTCGGCTGTAATATAGTCCTCTTTAAATATCGCATTAATTTGCCCTAACATAACGAGTATATAGCACTGTAACCCGATATCTATCGGACTATTACCAACTTCATTAAGAAGCTCTAGTAGGATTATTTCAGCTTTTTGATGTATACCGGTAAAAAGCAAATTTGCAACGGCTCTTGCTTTATAAAAAATTTTCTCGTATCTTTTCTTTCTTGTTTTGCTCTCGGCTTTAAGAAAAAGATAAGCTGTGTAGGAATCTCCCAGATTACTGAGTTTAAATGCAAGGGAATTAGCATTTTCATAAGAAGATGTTCTATTGAAGACCGAAGCTGCTAAGAATTCCATAACCCTGTCGTTGTATTCTTCAAATTCTGATTCAGAAAGGTTGTACAATGAATCGAGTCCGTTAATATACTTATAAAACTTGTTTAAAACTTCTGGTTCGTTTTTCATCTAAAGATTATAATAAAAGTTGAGACGATTGTAAATAGAATAAAAATATTTACATTATAACTTTTTTGATATATATTATTGATTATGAAAGAGAAAAAACTGAGAGCATATTTTTACATAATACTCACGGTGGCTATCTGGGGTTCCTCTTTTGCATTCGTTAAAGTTGGTATTAATTACTGCTCTGAATATCTTTTTGTGTCATTACGATTTCTCATAGCTATAATTGCAGCATTGTTTATTTTCGGAATAAAGAAAAAAAATCTGACAAAGGGTAGCATTTTATCGGGGACATTTATCGGTATATTTCTCTTTTTGGGTTTTATCCTGCAAACGGTATCGTTGAAATATACAAAAGTGGCAAATACGGCATTTATTACCGGCTTATTTGTGATATTCATTCCGTTTTTATCCTATTTCTGGGAAAAGGT
>JAACEC010000064.1 GCA_011682715.1 Pseudomonadota bacterium | reverse complement strand
AAAGCTCTTTTGTTGTAGAAAATACCGAACCGCTGGAACGAAGCCACACGGGGTTTCATGGAATCATTTTCGGTAAATGCCTTTAGTCGATTGATCAAAACACGGGTTTGAGGGGGGTATTTGTTTAAATCCTTATCCGGAGGCAAATTCGGAGAAATGATATATTTTGCGTTGATGAGGGCGGCAACATTGTTGTTCATCAGGTTCATCGGATTAAACATTACCGTGTGTTCCGCTCCGATCAATTTTTGATAACTTTTTAACTGGTTGGAACCGGCTCCTCCCGCACTTTCCAGATGATACTGCATGAGATAATCATCGCCGGAATGTTGCCAAAACAGAGGTAATACTCTGAAAACACCTTTTTGTTCCGTAAGATATTCCACAACGGAGGATTTTGTATTAAATTGACTGAACGGTTCGACACTCACATAGTTTTTATTGATTCTGTATGTGTCAAGGAAAAGTAAAAAAACAAGGGTGAAAAACAGATAATAAAATCCCTTTTCCCATTTCTTGAAACCTACTAAAATACCTAACATAACCGATAGGAGAATGAAATTAAAGATCATTCCGGATATGAAGGAAGGGTAGTTATTCTTAAAATTGGTTAATTTTTGCATGAGTTGCTGATGGGGCATGATAGAGGCATACACTTGTCTAAAATGGTTATAAAGAGAGGAATAGAGACCGTTTTGTGCGACGAGCACGATGAGAAAAACAGCGGCAATAACCCCACCTGTTTTATAGAGAAATTTTAGAAGTTTATCCCTATTATTATCATCGACGATATATTGGAACACATATGCGGCAAGAATTGCCAGGGCGAATTGTGCGAAAATAAAGAACATACTCGGTGCCCTGAATTTTGCTACACCGGGAATGAGATAGACAAGTCTGTAAAACGGGGTATGTCCGCCCAGGGCGAGCAGAATGCCGAGAACGGCAATTCCAATAAAGTATTTAACGTATTTGTCCCATTTTTTCCTGTAGTAGAAGAGAGGAATCAATGTAAATATAGGGAAAATTCCGAAGTAGTGGGAATCCAGTTTAAAGAAATTTTCTCCCCAGTAATTATTCAGAATACCGGAAAATTGTGGAACGACGAGATCCGTAAGTTCCGAAGTGGGAAGAGACCATGATGTCGAATAGGCGTATCCTCTTGCGGTTCCTCTTACGGCATATTTCATGTAGGAAAAAACGGGTATATATTGGCATGCAGCAAGCCCTGCAATAAAAAGGGCAGAAAGGGCAAAGAGGATGAGCTGTTTTATCGCCTTTTTTCTATCTCTGCCGAAGAGAACAATCAGATATACAACAACGGTAATAAAGTAGATCAAAGCGAACATAAAAGTAATTTGAGGGTGTCCGCCCAAAAGAGAAAATGCAAAAAAAAGTGAGAACAGCAGGAAATATGTGATTTTCTCCGTGCGAATTCCCTTTAATGTCATGAGAACCATAAGCGGAATGTAAGCGGAAGTGTATATCTTTCCGTCATGTCCGGGATACACCTGAGAAATAATGCTTCCTCCTGTCATATATATGATTGCGCCGACGAGCGATGATTTTTTCGATAATCCCATCTCCTTCAAAAGGTAATAAGTGGAGAATCCGGCAAGCATTACATGTAAGATAATGCTATACGACCAGACGATATGAGTGGATATAAAGAGCCTGAAAAGAGTTGTCAGATAAAATAAATCACCGTAGAATGCATCGATAACGGGCATACCTCCGAATACGTATGGGTTCCATAATGGGAATTGGTGATAATGGGTAACAGAGTAGTGTATAAAATTCCTTAGAGCATAACCGGCTGTCATCCAATCGCTTCCAAAAAGTATATTGGAAGGTGAAAGGGCTTTGAAAAAGTAAATTATGGGAATTAAAAATATAATGGCAAGATAAATCTTTTCTTCATATTTTGGGTTAAATGGTGGGTAGGTTTCTACTCGTCCGATTTTTTCTTTTTTTTCCACTTTATTTTTGCCCATATATCCTCCGTTTTATTTGACAAATTTGAATGTTGAAAGTAACGCTTCCATTTCCAGAACAAGTGGGAATTTATTCTCTCCGGGATTGCTCACATTGTAATCGATCATGTAAAATCGCCCGTTGTGATAAAGAGCGTAACCGCCAAATGGACCTCCCATTATGAGTTTACTGTTTTGCCACAATCCGTGGTATTTGAAAACATTCATTCCGTTCCATACAGTATCGACACCGGATGAATACGTAATATCTTTGTATTTAACGAGAACGCTGTCCCCCTGGAAAAAATCTTTGAAGATCTCATTACGAAATGCAAACAGTGCGGACGCGTTGATCTTCGGCATATCAATGCTATCTCGCCAGGCAATGACTATCATTCTGTCTGGATTATGACGGATATATCCCATTATACCGGCTTTGGCATTTTCTATGATGTGGATATATTTACTTTTCGGAAGGCTAAACTCGAACCCCCCGTATCCCTTCATTTTTCTTATCGCTTTTTTGTCCAATCCCTTCAATGTGTTGACCTCGAGCTGTCGTTTTGGAGCCGTCAATGTAGTATTGAAATATCGAATTTTTGTAACGTAAAAGAACATCGTTAAGATTTCTTTGATCCGTTCCCATGACGATGAGAAGATACTGATATTTCGCCCATGCATCCTTGAACCCGAATATATTCTGTGTACCGTTTCTGACCTTTGCAAGATCGGTATCGGTAAGAAATCGCTTGATAATATCCATGTTCCCGTTATCACCTGCCAGATCCTCCACGATAAGAAGGTTCTTTTGCAGTTTATAGCGATAAAGTTTGCCGGATGGAATGTCCATGAATTTTATCATATGTTCGGGTTGCGGAGTATAGATTATTCTATTGAAAATCTCTTTGTAAGTCTTCTCGAAATCGACATATTGGTTTTCCCGTTGAACGATTACGACGTAATTCTCCCCACCACCTGCAGGTAACATTCTTGGATTGCTGGAACAACCGGTGAGAGTATAATTAATAACACGATTACTCCAAAATATACTTTCCTCATAAATCCTCCTATCCGATTCTATAGTATCGGTCTATATCTTCGAATCTGTCCATTAGTTTATTATACTCCAAATCCTTATCATAATCAATTATTTTCTTTGCACATTCCCTTGCTTTCATAAGCGTATCGCCGTCTTTAACAATATTGGCAACTTTGAAATCCGGCAATCCGTGTTGCCTTGTTCCGTATATATTCCCTGGACCTCTCAATCTAAGGTCCTCTTCTGCAATCTCGAAACCGTTTCTCGTCCGCTCCATGGTTTTTAACCGCTTGATAGCAACATCGCTTATATATCTGTCGGTTATAAGTATGCAGAAAGATTTTTTATCCCCCCTTCCTATTCGTCCCCTGAGTTGGTGCAACTGTGAGAGACCGAATCGCTCCGGATGCTCTATAACCATAATTGTCGCATTGGGGACGTCGATTCCCACTTCAATAACTGTGGTGCCGACGAGAATTTTTATTTCTCCTTTTGCAAAACGCCTCATTATCTCCTCTTTCTCGGCCGAATTAATTCTTCCGTGAATCAGTCCTACTTCAATGTCCGTGAAATACTTTTTAATTTCTTCGAACATACGTGTTGCCGATTTCAGATCCAGTTTATCCGATTCTTCGACGAGGGGATAAATCGCGTAAACCTGATCCCTCATCTCGGTAATTCGCCTCTTTATAAAATCGTAGAGTTCGAATCTCTTATCATCCTTTATCCATCTCGTAACGATCTCTTTTCTACCGGGAGGCAGTTCATCGATAACGGATATATCGAGATCACCGTACAGTGTCATTGCGAGGGAACGGGGAATAGGTGTCGCTGTCATAACGAGTAGATGCGTGTTGCTGCCTTTGTTGAGGAGTTTCGAACGTTGCTCAACGCCGAAACGGTGTTGTTCGTCTATGATGGCGAGTCCGAGGGATTTAAATACGACATTGTCTTCAATGAGAGCATGTGTCCCGATAATGATATTCACTTCTCCGGAAGCCAATTTTTCTTTTATTTCCTTCTTTTGTGAAGCTTTTATTCCACCCGTTAAAAGCTCTACGGTTATGTCGCTATCCTGGAGGTACCCGGTAATTTTCTTATAGTGTTGATTTGCAAGAATCTCCGTTGGTGCCATGAAGGCAACCTGGTAACCGTTCTTTACAACATTCAATGCCGAGATGAGAGCCACTATGGTTTTTCCACTTCCTACATCTCCCTGTAAAAGTCTGGCCATTTTTCTTCCCGTTTGCATATCTTTCAATATCTCTTCGGAAACGTTTTTTTGAGCGCCTGTTAGTTTAAACGGAAGATTTGCCGTAAAGTTTTTCACGAAATCGTTTTGCTTTATGTAAACGCCTTTTTCTGCCTTTGTCTTAATTTTTTTTCGCTCAAGATAGGTTTGTATAAAGAGAAACTCATAGAACGCGATAATTTTTTTTGCCTGAAATCCCTCTTTTATGCTTTTAGGAGCATGAACGGACATTATGGCGTCTCTTAGTTGCATTGTAGAACAATCTTTTAATATTTTTTCATCGAGTATGTTGTAGGGTGAAAGATCAGTGTTATCAATTGCATTTCTTACGATTTTTCGTAAATATTTTTGAGATATTCCCTCAGTTAGGGGATATACGGGGATTATGCCACCAAAATTCTCTTTTAAATCACCTTTTTGCCTATCAAGAATATCAAACTCCGGTTGTATCATCTGATAAGACTTAAAAAAATCGATTTTTCCGAAAATGATGAGATGGGTACCCCTTTTGAGTGTGTTTTTAAGATACGGTTGATTAAAAAAGAGGAGTTTTATATTTCCCGTACCGTCTGAAAAGAGAAACTCTGCGATGGTTTTTCCCCTAACTGTGCGTCTGAAGGATGTGTCGAGAATCGTTCCGACGAATGTTGCCTGTTCTCCTATTGTGATATCTTTTATTTTTTTTATGTTCGTTTGATCTACATATCGAACGGGAATGTGAAAGAGCAGGTCCTCCACGGTTTTAATGTTAATACGAGAGAGTATTTGAGATACTCTGGGACCTACGCCCTTTACATATTTAACACTCGTATCAATTTTTAGCATCGTTTTTAAAGGGAGATTCCTTTTCCGCCTCTTTTATCTCCCGCTTCATTATGAAATAGAGAATAACTATTATTGCTATGGCTATGAATATGCTTACCATATATTTGCTGGAAATAAATATGTCGTAGAGACCGTGGAACAAAGCCGCCAGAAGAATACCGATTATTACATAGCTTTTCTTTCCCGTCATCTTTGTCTTATAAAGAGGATAACCCCATAAAGCGGAGAATACAACATGTCCCAATGTTGTGAGAACGGATCTCATAAAAATAACTTTCCAGCCCAATGTAAACATGTAGAGCATATTTTCAACGGTTGCAAAACCGAGTGCAGCCGCGGTACTGTAAACGATTCCGTCAACGGGTTCGTTAAATTCTCTGCTCGTATAAACGGTAAGGCGAACGGATAGGTATTTGAAAAACTCCTCCGATATACCGACAACTATGATGTAGTAAAGATAGCGGTTGAGAATTATTTTTTTAAACAACAGTTCTGTAACATCGGCAGGTAAAATTGCTATCATTCCGGCGACAAAAGCATAGATTAAAAAGAGAGGAGGCTCCGGTTCGTATCTGTCCTTACCCGCAAAATAGAATAACCAGAAAAGTCCGGGGATAAGTGCGACAACGATAATAAAAAGAATCATCAAAATTTATATGAAACGGTAATGATATTTCCCGCTCCGAGCTCGTTATTGATAAAAAACGAGTAGTCGAGCATAAACCGTTTGTATGAAAATCCGGTTCCCATGGTGGGGTTGTTCTGATAAATACCCATTGATAAACGAAACATATCGGATATGAAGAAATCCAGCCCCGCATCGATATCGAAACTCACCGAACCGTAATGAAATTGATCGGTTGTTCCTCTGCTATCGAAATGGAAAGGCAATCCCATGTATGTATTGAGTTTATTGCCGGATAGATGAAAACTATATCCCAGGGAGAGCTGCGTTTCCGGATATGCAAATTCCTTTGTACCGTTATTCCAGAATATTACCGTTGTGGAAATATTTTTAACACTTAGGGCGCAGTAAAACCTGTTGTCCGGTGTTAATCTAATTCCACCGTCAAGTCCCATGCCAAAACCCATCGCATTTTCAAAATTTATGTAATCGGCTTTTATGTTAAACCCCATGGACAGATAGCGATTAATTGCCTTAGAGTAGTTCATAAGGAGATTGCTGTGATTGTACGATGTGTAGTGATCCACTACGGGTTGATTGTTAGGACCTATTGTGTCTGTTGTATCGGGAATGACCGTAATGGGAATACCACCCGAATGGAACAGTTTTAACATGAAAGAGACACGGTTGTTTTTATTTCCCGTGGAGAAAATCAGATTATCGTCACTGAAAAGCCCGGATGCGGAAATGTGATTATATGAAAGAAATCTGCCGCCAGTGGGGGTCAGATTTACGGGGGAAATCGGAAAGACAACGGGGGCATCGGAAAAGAAGATACTGTTCCCCGACGACACGGTAATTGCCGATGAGGGTAAATTATAATACTCTCCGGCATACTCTGTGCCATAAGTTGCTAATGGAATAATCATAATCAAAGTAACAAAAAAAAATTTCATATATGAGCATTTTATTAGTTTATCATACATGTGTCAAGCCTCATTATTTATGGAAAAGCCTTATAATGTCATTGTATGTAACATAAAGCATGAGCAAAATAATTAGGGCAAACCCTATATATTCGACAATCATCATAATTTTCTCGGACATCTTCTCGCCGAGAACTCTATAAAATGAAAATAAAACGATCTGCCCGCCATCAAGGGGCGGGAAGGGGAGTATGTTTATAAGTGCGAGATCGATGGAGATAAAGGCTATGAAACCGATAAGTGCTGCCATGCCCCAATTTGCGTAATCTCCCGTAAGTTTGACAATTGATACGGGACCGCCGAGCATTTTTGGGGAAACCTTTTTTTCGATGAGGAGTTTGAGTTGGTATCCTATGAGTTTTACCGAAGAAATCGATTGATTGTAGGCAAGGGAGATGGCGTAAATCGGATTAACTCTGACCATTGGAGTCTTTACCATAACACCGATTGCACCGTATGTCACTATTGTATCGTGATCGAGCCCTTTTTGTGCCTTGGGAATTACAGATAACGATAGAGTATCGTTCCCGCGAAGAACTTTTAATCCGACCTTTTGCCCGGCTCTGCCTTTTATAATGGAAACGAAACTGTTCCAATTCTTAATGTTTGCCGAATCCACGGCAAGCACCTTATCTCCGGGTTTAAGCCCGCTTTTAAATGCCGCACTGTTCTTTTCTACCTGACCTATTATGGCGGGAATTACAGGGTCCACGTTCCCGAGGAGATTGAACCGTTTTTTGGGAAGCGTTATGTTTACGACATTGCCGTTTCTGAACACTTTAAATGTGTTTTTATCGTTTTTATTTACGTACTTGTATATATCGTTCCAATAGATGATATCTTTATCGTTAATGCTTATAATACTATCACCTTTTAAAAAGGGCATTGAATCCGTACTACCGGCAGAAACTGAAATAGGAGCGTTTTGTATGACGTTAATACCTGTGGACAGGACGGAGCCGTAAAAAAGAAGAGCTCCGAACAGGAAGCTGAATAGCGGACCGCCGAAAATCACGAGAAACTGTTGCCACAGCGATTTACTCAGAAATTCGTCCGGTTCTCCTTTCATTTCCCCTTTATCCATGCCATAAACATGAACGTAACCGCCGATGGGAAAGAGAGAAAATACATAATCGGTGCCGTTTTTCTTAAAGCCAAAGAGTTTCGGTCCCATTCCTATTGAAAATGTTGGAACCCTAATTCCGAACAACTTTGCAAATGTAAAATGTCCAAATTCATGGCTTGCCACGAGTGCCAAAAATCCCAAAAGTCCCAATACTATCGTAATCACAACGTTCATAAAATTACTCCTTCGGCGAATTTATAAGCCCGGTTATTTGCCTCGATTATATCGTTAATGCTCGGATTGTTTATCGTAGTATGAGCATTAATTGTTTTTTCGATTATTTTAATTATGTCCGAAAATTCTATCTCACCCTTTAAAAATCTCTTAACGGCGGCTTCGTCTGCGGCGTTTAAAACAGCAGGCATCGTTCCACCTGTTTTTGCACACTCCCGTGCAATTGAAAGTCCTTTGAATACAGTTTCATCGGGCTTGTAGAAATCCAAATGCCCAATTTCTTCCAATTTTAATTCACGAATTACGGAATCACCTCTTTTCCCTTCGAAGAGAGCATATTCGATAGGTAATTTCATGTCGGGCTGACTCAAAATCGCTTTCACGGAGTTATCCTTAAATTCCACCAGTGAGTGAATGATGGATTGGGGGTGTATAAGTACCTCTATATTGTTAACCGGCATATCGAAAAGATGGTGAGCCTCTATTATTTCGTATCCTTTATTGATCATTGTCGCTGAGTCGACTGTGATCTTTTTTCCCATGCTCCATGTGGGATGGTTAAGTGCCTCGTCGACTTTAATCCCCTCGAGATTTTCCCTTTTGAAGAAAGGACCTCCCGACGCTGTCAGTATAATTTTCCTGATACTGTCGTGTTTTTCCCCTGACAGACATTGATATATCGCGTTATGTTCGCTGTCGACGGGCATAATATATTTATATTGCTCCTTTGGTATAAGATCGCCGAATACAACTATGGATTCCTTGTTAGCGAGAGCAATACGTTTTTT
>JAACEC010000004.1 GCA_011682715.1 Pseudomonadota bacterium | reverse complement strand
GAAAAGTACAGCAAATAAGATCCTCTTCATTTGCTACCTCCTTTTGGGTTAAATAGTGAAATTCTTTTAATACCTTTGGCAGGTATTTTAAGATCAAACTTATTCCGATCGATTTTCTCATTTATAACCGTATTTTTATAATTTATATCGGTTTCGATATTTCCCATTGGTGTAAAAACAATGGTAGAGACAGATGAAGCAAGATTTGTACCGTTAATATTTTTGAAATGTCTAAAATGTTGCTCCATTGTTTCATTACCTCCAAGATCATAGTACTCAACATCAGTGATTACATTCAATTTCGGGTGCAAATAAACAATAATGCCGGAAAATCTTGCTTTTCTTTTTGTTTTAGGCGTAATTGTAATCTTAATTTTCTTCGAAAAGATATTTCCGACTAATTTTTTATCGTAATTATATTCGAGCTTACTGAGAAATGTCAAATTGTTCTCTCTTTGGAAGGACTTTATTTCCGATTTACTCAATTTGGAACCTACATATACCTTTTTATCATCGGGGAAATACCAATATACGGAATCTTTTGCAATAAGTATCGATTGATTGAACGGTTTCGCAAAATAGATAACGGTAGAATCACCTATCGAGTAGTATATTCCGGAGTAATTACCTGATTTTGTTTTCGAATAGAAATGTTCCGAAATATCGGATTGAATCGTTTTTATGGAAGTGTAATTTTTAACCGTTTGCTTAACGCCTTTATCTATATCAAAAGAGTATAGATTTAAAGATAAGAAAAAGAATAAAAGCAAAACAGAAACAACACCACTCCTACTATTCCTCATAATATAAATATAAAATAAAATAATGTTCCTGTCAAGTAAATTTGAATTTTATAAATTTTCACTGTAATATTAAAAAACCACTTGAAATAAACTCTATTTTGTAGTAAAAAAGAAGCATGAAGAACAGATCTTACATTTACTCTGTAATTACTCTTAGCGATAAGGGTTTTGAGGGTAAAAGAGAAGACAAGAATTATCCCTTGATTAAACGTGTAATGGGGAATAACGGTTTTGATTTATCGGATTACGTACTGATTCCGGACGAGAAAAATTATCTTACCGACGCCATAAACAAGTTCAGAGACAAATGTGATATTATACTTACAAACGGTGGTACAGGTTTGTCACCGAGGGATATAACACCGGATGTGACACTGAAGCTAATCGACAAACGATTGTATGGATTTGAATTGCTGATTATGAGAGAATCATTGAATGAAACGCCATTTGCAGCATTATCGAGAGCTGTTTGCGGAACGATAGGAAGAACAATTATAATAAACTTACCCGGTTCACCTGATGCTGTCAGATCGAATTTGAATGCAGTTATTCCTATTTTAAAACATGCAATTGACAAATTGCAGGGAGACATGTCGGATTGTGCTGATATTAAAAAATAGATTGAAAATCCTTGAAATTTTGGTTATAATATGAGGTTAAATAAAAGGAGTTATAATGGATAAATACTTGATTTTTAAAAGATCCAAAGAGGGAACAAAAGGGATTTCCATTAACAGAAATAACTATTACGGTAAAAATGTAAGTGAAATTATTCCGGAGAAATATTTGCGAAGCAAAAAGGCGGGATTGCCCAATGTAGGAGTACAGGATACGGTTAGGCATTTTATAAACCTTTCCAACTTAAACTATCATATAGACAAGAATATGTACCCCCTGGGATCTTGCACGATGAAATACAACCCGAAGATAAATGAAAGAACGGCAAATCTGAACGGTTTTACTGCCATACATCCTTTGCAGAGTGAAGATTCTGTTCAAGGAGCATTGGAAGTGATGTATGAACTGGGAGAGATGTTAAAAGAAGCGACCGGATTCGATGACATTACACTTCAGCCGGTTGCGGGAGCACATGGGGAATATACAGGTATAATGCTCATAAGAGCGTATCAGGAAGCCAAAGGGAATCCCAGAAAATATATCATTATCCCAGATTCGGCTCATGGGACAAACCCGGCTAGCAGCGTAATGGCGGGATATCAAACGATTGAAATAAAATCAAACGAAAATGGATTGGTCGACATAGAAAAATTGAGAGAGATAGTGAATGAAGATGTAGCAGGAATGATGATAACAAATCCGAACACATTGGGATTATTTGAAACAAATATAAAAGAAATAGCTGAGATACTTCACAGTAAAGGAGCCTTGCTCTACATGGACGGAGCCAATCTAAATGCACTTCTTGGTATCGTAAAACCGGGTGAAATTGGAGCAGATATACTTCATTTCAATTTGCATAAGACATTTTCTACGCCTCATGGAGGTGGTGGTCCCGGTGGTGGAGCTATTGCTGTAAAATCACATTTAAGTAATTTTCTTCCGGTTCCTTATATAGTAAAGGACGGGGAAAAGTATAAACTTATGTACGATAGGGAAAAATCAATAGGAAAGATTCACTCGTTTTACGGGAATTTTCTTGTAATGGTACGTGCATATACGTATCTTAAAATGATAGGGGAGGAGTATCTCGGTGAAATAAGCAAGAATGCTATTATTAATGCAAATTATATCAAAAGCAGACTTGAAAAATATTATAACTTGAAATATAAAAGACACTGCATGCATGAAGTTGTCCTGGATGGTACTTTGCAGAAGAATAATTACGGAGTAAAAACTATGGATATTGCAAAACGAATTTTGGATTATGGATTTCATGCTCCAACCATATATTTTCCTTTAATTGTGCACGAGGCAATTATGATTGAACCGACAGAAACCGAATCAAAAGAAACAATTGATAAATTTTGTGATGTTATGATAAAAATATCAAAGGAAATAGAAGAAAATACGGAAATGGTCAAAAGTGCACCACATAACACACCTCTGAAGCGTTTAAACAATGTTTTAGCCGTAAAACAGCTCGATATCAACTATATGGATTAGAATGAATTTATTTAAGAACTTATTCGGTGATGAAATAAGAAGCAATGCTGTATCCATAGATGAGATACCGGAACAGGTTAAAGAGGAGATTATAAATAAAATTGCTAAGGAGATTGTAGATAGAAGATTAACAGTGCCTGCATTGCTTTTTGGGGAAACAATTAAGCCGATAAACAGAATTGCCGGTCAGGTTTCGATATTTTTCGAACCTTTTGTGCAAACTATTTTCCCCATAAAATACTACAGGGAAGCAACGATAGTACTTAGTGACAGAGTATATTTTGAGAAGTTATTGACAAAGATAGAAGAGTTAAGTCAGAAAACCCCATAGGAGGTAGAATGATCAAACCGGAGGAACTTAAATCGATTGTGGCTACGGATTGTGGCAGTACCACAACCAAAGCAATACTGATTGAAAAGAAGGAGGAGGGATACAGATTGATAGTTAGGGGAGAAGCCCCGACTACAGTTGAAGCCCCATTTGAAGATGTAACGAGAGGTGTTTTAAATGCCGTAACCGAAGTCGAGGAACTTTCTAATAAAGAGATTTTAGACGGAGAAAACTTCGTAAAGCCATACAGGGATAAAAATCACGGTATAGATATCTATATTTCCACATCAAGCGCCGGCGGCGGATTACAGATGATGGTAGCGGGAGTCGTAAAGACGATGACCGCCGAAAGTGCCGCAAGAGCAGCTTTGGGCGCGGGAGCTATCGTTATGGATACCATAGCATCCAATGACGGAAAGCAAATGCATGAAAAAATCGAAAGAATCAGAACGTTGAGACCGGACATGATTTTACTGTCGGGCGGCATTGACGGGGGGACAATATCCCATGTAGCCGAGCTGTCCGAAATTATTGCCGCGGCAGATCCGAAGCCGAGATTCGGTTCGACTTACAGATTGCCGGTTATATTCGCTGGAAATAAAGATGCCAGGGATATTGTAAAAAATAATCTAGAGAAAAAAACTGATCTGTTTATTGTTGACAATCTGAGACCCGTGCTCGAAAGAGAAAATCTAAGACCTGCAAGGGACAAAATACATGACCTGTTTATGGAACATGTTATGGCACAGGCTCCGGGTTATAAAAAATTAATGAGCTGGACCGATGTCCCTATTATGCCCACACCGGGAGCGGTAGGTTTATTGATAGAAAAAATAGCGAAAAAAAACGGAATCGAGGTGCTTGGCGTTGACATTGGAGGAGCAACAACGGATGTGTTTTCTGTTTTCCAGGGAATATTCAATAGAACGGTAAGTGCGAACCTCGGAATGAGTTACAGTATTTCCAATGTTATGGCTAGTTCCGGAATTAACAATATTATGAGGTGGATTCCTTTCCATATGGATGAAAAAGATGTGAGGAACAGGATTAAAAATAAAATGATCCGTCCTACAACGATACCTCAGACAATTGAGGATCTTCAATTGGAACAGGCAATTGCCAGAGAAGCATTGAGATTGGCTCTTGAGCAGCATAAAACAATGGCTGTAAGCCTAAAAGGTGTTCAGCAGGAGAGAACTATTTCCGATACATTTAACCAAACGCAATCGGGAGCAACGCTTGTTAATATGGAGACACTGAATATGATTGTCGGCTCGGGTGGTGTTCTATCACACGCTCCGAGAAGAGTACAGTCGGCATTTATGATGATAGATGCATTCTTGCCCGAGGGATTCACGATGTTGACAGTTGACAGTATTTTTATGATGCCTCAGCTTGGTGTTTTGTCTCAGGTCCATGAACAAGCAGCTACGGAAGTTTTCGATAAGGATTGTTTGATTAGATTGGGAACATGTATTGCTCCAATCGGCAATACCAAGAAATATGATTCACCATGTGTTACCATTTCTTATAACGGAAACACAAAAGAGGTGAAATACGGCGAGATGACTCTGTTTCCATTAGGCGTAGGCGAAAAGGTAGAGGTTAAAGTTAAGCCTGAAAAAGGGTTCGATATGGGAGCAGGCAAAGGCAAGGAAGTTGTAAGAGAAGTCGAAGGCGGTGTTGTCGGTCTGATAATTGATGCAAGAGGGAGAAGACCTTTTACACTGCCTGAAGATAATAAGTTGAGAGTTGAAAAATTAACGGAATGGAATAAAGTTCTCGGAACATATCCCGAGATTAAATAAGGAGGTATAAATTGGCTCATGCATTTACACCCGGATTAAAGGTAAGCGAAAAAGCCGTTATATATAAAGAGAGACGGTTACCACTTAAAGGTGAGGTAGTAGCAAAAGTCGGAGATAAAGTTAAAGCCGATGATATTGTTGCAAAGACTGCAATCCCCGGTGATGTCGAGACATTGAATATAGCAGGACGTTTGGGCGTATCTCCCGAGGATGTTAAAGAATTTTTGAAGGTTAAGGTCGGACAGAAAATTAAAAAGGATGATATAATTGCCGAAACAAACGGATTTTTCGGTCATTTCAAAACTGTCATAAAATCACCCATAACGGGAAGCGTAGAGAATATGTCGGAAATAACGGGACAGATGATACTCAGACACCCGCCGAAACCCATTGAAATAGATGCCTATATCGACGGCTATGTAACGGGAATAATCGAAAATGAAGGGGTTAATATCAAAACAAATGGAACATTCGTACAGGGTATTTTCGGAATAGGCGGAGAGACGAGAGGTAAGGTAATGAAAGTTGCCAAATCAAGCGATTCCGTTATTACGGAAGCCGATATTACGCCGGATTGCAAAGGAAAAGTTTTGATAGCCGGAGCCTTTATAGATGTAAAAACATTGAGAAAAACCGTTTCCGTCGGAGCAAAAGGAATCGTCGTAGGCGGTATTGACGACAGAGATATTAAAGAATTTTTAGGGTATGACATAGGTGTCGCAATAACCGGTTCGGAAAAGAAAGGAATTACTCTCGTTGTAACCGAAGGATTCGGTCAGATGAGTATGGCAAAGAGGACATTTGATATTCTTGTTTCCCATGAAGGGGAAATAGCATCGATTAACGGAGCAACACAGATAAGAGCGGGAGTCTTACGCCCTGAGGTTATTATTCCTAATTTTAACTTGAAAGAGGAAGATTTATCATCAGTTGATTCTTCAAGCGGTATAAAGATTGGACATAATGTGAGAATAATACGTGCTCCTTATTTCGGTTTAATTGGTAAGGTTACGGATCTTCCTTCGGAACTTGAAAAGATCAAAACAGAGGCAAAAGTCAGGATTCTGGAAGTTGAACTAAATGACGGAAGAAAAATAACTTTACCCAGAGCTAACATAGAACTTATTGAAGAATAAGAAGCCCCCCTAAAAGGGGCTCTTACTTGCCAAAAATCTTTTTTAAATATATAATTTAGAAAAGGAGTGAGTATGAAAAGAATATTAATTGTCGATGACGAACCCGATTTGTTGGATTTAATCGAGTTGATTCTAACGAACGAGGGATATGAGATTGACAAAGCACAGAATGGGAAAACAGCAGTGGAATTGGCGAGTAAGAACAATTATGACTTGATAATAATGGATATTATGATGCCTGAAATGGATGGTTGGGAAACCATAAAAACGATTAGAGCCGAAAAGAAAAATCTAACTATACCGGTTGTAATGCTCACGTGCCGAGACAATTCGCAGGATAAGTATTTTGCCATACAGGAAGGGGTGGAAGATTATATTACAAAACCTTTTACGCCTAATCAACTCGTTAGTGTCATAGGAAATATATTTGCATAATTTTTATGGAAAGAAATAAATTCTCTTATCAACAATTTAAATCCGTACTTTATGACAATGAAGTCGATTTGCCCGTTTATTTGCTAAAATTAAGCGCCATAAGAAAATTGATAGAGAATCAGTTTCAAATCGGCGTTGTTATTGTAAACCTTGATACGGAATATGAGGAATTGAACGGATGGGAACTGTTTGATAGCAAACGCTATTTATTGTCGATTGTATTAAAAAGCATTTCCGAAAAACACAAGGATGTGATATTATCGGTTTTCGCGGTTAGGAGTGGGATATTTGTACTGTTTTATCCCTTTAAGGAAGAGGATAAATTTGAAGCCTTTATAGGAACAATAAACAAGGATATAACGGAATATTGTAATGCAGAAATATTTAGCGATAAATATGTGGAATTTGCTCATGATTATTTGCCACTGAATAAAGACCTAAGAATCGAGAGATTAGTTGAAACGACTATTTATGAATGTCTGAATAGGATAAGCACTATCAGAAAAGAAGATTATGAAAAAGGTGAAGAACATCTGATAAAACTTCTAAATGAAGGAAATATTACCGTTTATTTCCAACCTATTATTGGTATTGAAAATAATTCGATTTTGGCTTTTGAATTACTTTCAAGGACGAACCTTGCCTATTTTTCCAATACGGAAGTTTTATTTAAAATTAATTCGAATTATAAATCCTACAACAAGTTGGAGAGTCTCTGTTTTAAAAAAATTTTTGATGTCATTAATGAAAAGCAATTGAATGCAAAATACTCAATAAACTTTTCATCCGATTATATACTGCATTATTTGATGGATGATAAAAACATTAAAAGGATAATCAAGAGGGATATTTTAATGCCATCGGATTTTATCATAGAAATCACGGAGAGAAGCCAAATCAGAGACGTATTGAGATTCAAACATGTAATTGAAACGTTGAAAAACTACGGATTCAAAATTGCCATAGATGATGTGGGCTCGGGGTATTCGACACTCGGAATGATTTCAGAAATTAATCCGGATTTTATTAAATACGATTTAAAATTGATACGTGATATAGATAAAATGCCGGTAAAAAAAGAGCTCCTAAAAAGTATTGTTAATTTTGCTTACAAGCAAGACCTGACTTTAATCGCCGAAGGTGTTGAGACAAAGGAGGAATTCGAGACCATAAAACAACTCGGAGTGAAGTACGTACAAGGGTTTTTCTTTCAGGCTCCCACCACAGAACCGCAAAATATACTGAATAAATATGCAATCAAGAATTAAAGTATTACCTTCCAACACAATTTCACAAATTGCAGCCGGAGAAGTCATAGACAGACCATCCTCATGTGTTAAGGAATTATTGGAAAACAGCGTAGATGCCGGAGCTACCAAAATAGATATAGAAATCAAGTCCGCAGGGAAATTATTGATAAAAGTCAAAGATAACGGAATGGGAATGAACAAGGAAGATATAATTAATTCCGTAAATCGCCATGCAACAAGTAAAATTAATGCAATCGAAGATCTCGAAAATATCAAATCATACGGATTCAGAGGAGAGGCTCTGGCAAGCATCGCATCCGTATCAAAACTCTCTATTATTTCAAGAACATCAGACGAACAGGTCGGCACGAGAATATTTTTTGATAAGGGAAAAGTAGTAAATGTAGATGAGGTAGCATGCGAAGTCGGAACAACCGTGCATGTGGAGAGATTGTTCTATAATTTACCGGTGAGATTCAAATTTCTTAAATCCGACATAAGCGAGTACAGAGCGATTCTTCAGGAAATATTCCACTCAGCTTTGCCGAACCCTCGTATTGAATATAATGTAAAATCGGATAATCGTAATGTTATCAGGTTATCGTCAACCGATAACATAAAGGAAAGGATTTTTCAAATAATTGACAATTCTTATGAAAGTAAATTCATTCCCGTCAGTTATGATGATGAAAAATACCATATTAAAGGCTTTATAACGAAACCGGAGATTAACATCAATTCGAATAATTACAGAGAGGTATTTATTAACGGAAGATATGTTTCGAATAAAACCGTTGCAAAAGCCATAATTTCAGGTTACGGGGAAACTTATACAAAGTCGAGACCGGGATATTACTTATTCATAGAGCTCCCTCAAAATGAAATCGATGTTAACATCCATCCGAAAAAACTGGAGGTTAAATTCCAGGACGAGAAGCATATTTTTTCCTTAATCTATCACTCGATACAGGAAGTAATACACTCCGGGAAAGGTGTTATAAGCGTAAAAGACAAAATGAATATCGAGAAACCTTCGTACAAATATAATGAATCGTCAGACAGAAGTAATTCCATTTCACTCTTTAGCGATACAGAAGAATACAAAGCCGAACAACAGAAATCGTTTGCATTCGATGACAGGATAAACAAAAGCCAATTTTGGCAATTTCACGATACCTATATATTAACTGAGACACAAACTGCTTTATTAATTATTGATCAACATGCGGCACATGAAAGAATAATATACGAGCAGTTACAGGAAGAAGGGCTGTCGAAAAGCCAAAAATTACTATTCCCCATTGTTATTAATCTTGCTACCGATAAAATAGCATTTATCGATTCAATAATCGATGATCTTGAGTCATTAAAATTTGAAATATCAAAATTCAGCGGGAATACTCTGATCATAAATGCCATACCTTCAATACTGAAAAAGATTACAAAAGACATTTTCATGGAGATAATTGAAGGAGTAAAGGGCGAAAAAGGCACTAATAAATTTATATAACCAAAACCATTGCTTGCAAAGCGGCTATAAAAGCTAATCAAAAATTATCGTACAATGAAATGGAAGAATTGGTCGCAAATCTTTTTAAATGTAAAGTACCGTACTATTGCCCGCATGGCAGGCCCACAATGATAAAAATAAAATTGGATGAAATCGAAAAATTAGTCGGCAGATGAAAAATTACTATTCAATAATTGGACCGACGGCTGTTGGAAAATCGGATATTGCAATTAAATTATCCGAAATTCTTCCGATAGAAATTATCTCTTGCGATTCCAGACAGGTTTACAAATACATGAATATAGGAACGGCAAAACCATCGAAGAACAATTTAAATCAAGTTAAACATCACTTAATGGACATAATAACTCCGGATAAACGTTACAATGCCAAACAGTTCTCTGTCGATGCAGAAAAAATAGCAAATGATATTGAAAATCGAGGAAAGATTCCTTTGATTGTGGGCGGGACAGGAATGTATTTGAATGCTTTCGTTTACGGCATGTTTGATAATGGCGTAATACCCGAAGATTTAATAAGGGAATTGCGAGAACTATCTTGCGATAAAATGTATGATAAATTGGAGATTATCGATCCCTTAGCTGCTTCTAAACTGCATAAAAATGACCGATATAGACTAATTAGGGCACTGGAGGTGAAAATAACAACCGGAAGAAGCATTTATGAATTTCAGGAACAGAAAAAACCTCGTTTTGAAATGATCTATTTTTATATTATAAAAGATAGGGGAGAGCTGTATAAAAATATAGAGCACAGAATCGACAGGATGATTGGAATAGGCTTAATTAATGAAGTACGTTCCCTATTGGATATGGGATATGATTTTGATTCTCCTGGGATGAAAACCGTGGGTTACAAGGAATTTGATGGATATTTCGAGGGTATAGGGAAAATTGAAGATATAATCAATTCGATTAAAAAGAACAGCAGAAACTATGCGAAGAGACAATTTACATGGTTCAATAAGCAGGTTAAGAAAGGACAATATTATATAATTGATTTGAGTGAAACGAATATTGATGAAGCGGTACTATTTATTTCAAATATAATAAAAAAAGGGATCACTTGAGGATCCCTTTTCTAAAGACATAACCCCTTTAATCTTCTACTATTATTGCTCCTACGGGACAGCTCTCAGCAACGTCCTTAACGTCACATGATGAATAATCATTGCTGATTACTGTTGCTTTTCCATCATCACCTAATTCGAATACATCGGGGCATGTTGATGCACAAACGCCGCAGCCGATACAAGTGTCTTTTTCGATTTTTACTGTCATAATATCCTCCTAAAATAGGTTAACCTTCGCGGTAATGTAATACTTTTTTAAATATTTGTCAAGAGTTTTTGAGGAGCTTTTGGAGAGTTTTAGTTTGAACGGAAAATATTTCAAATGTGAAATATATTAAAACTTGACAAAACAAAGATATATGTAGTATTATTTAATATATAAAAAGGAGTAAGTATGAAGAAATCAGTATTCGTTTTAATAGTAGTTGTAGTTGAAACTATTTTGTTCGCTGGCGGACTTTACATCGTATCTCAAAAGAGTTCTAATTCAGCAACTGGCGGTAACATTACACAGAAAGTGAACAAACTAGTGTTTGAAAAAGATGTTTCCAATATCGTTACGAATTCCAAACTAATTTCAAACAACTTAATCGATCTTATTCTATCCAATGATGATATAGGGATTTCAGAATTGTTAGGGTATATGAAAGAAAACATTGCAGGAATCAAAAACATTTATCTGATCGATAAAAATAAAAAGATAATAGGAACTACCGATTCCAAAAAACTTTACGCAAAATTTACTCAAAAGACGATTCCGGCGGGGAAAGATACTTCCATCTATACACTATCTCAAAACGATTATGATGTCGCTACAGCCATAAAAATAGGAAAGAAGCGATTGGCAGAGCTACATGCTACTTACCTGTATGAGCCCTCAAACATTAACTTAACAAAAGGAAACAGTTTCAATAATGTTTTAACTCTCGTAATCGTTATAATTGTGATAAACATTATTATTCTTTTCTTATTGAGTTTATTGCTACCAAAGAAGGTGGGGCAAAATGTAGCGTTCGAATCGGCTGACAAACAGGAATTAAAACTGGAAAAACAAAAACTTAAGGATGAAATACAGGAAATGGAAATAAAATCCGTAAGTTTGGAAAAAGAGATTGAAGAAAAGAATAAAGGATTAATGGAAATCAATGAAAAATCCGTTACTAGTAAAGAAGAAGAAACAGAAATTTTAAAACATATTGAAGAGTTACAGCAAAGAGAAGAAGAGTTGGCAAAAAATGCATCCGAATCAAATGGCAAAGGAGAACATCTGAATGTAGAAATCGTTGAAGTACAAGATCAGTTGGATAATCTGGAAACAGAAATTGCCATAAAGCAGAAAGAGGTAAATAAACTCGAAACAAACATTGAATTGCTGAAACAGGAACTTGAAAGTCTAAATGAAAACAAAGATAAAACATTATCCGAACTAAATGGCATAGAATTGGAGCTCAACAAGAAAATACTGATGAAAAGAAGAGAAGAAATAAAATTAACAAAACATCTTGATACATTGAAGAAAGAAGAAGAAAAGATCAAATCATTTATAGATAATTCGAAAAAGGAATAAGAAAAAAAGAGCCGCATTCAAAGCGGCTCTTAAAAATAGCACGTTAGTTTACATAATATATATTATATGACTATAACTGAGTTACCAAACCTTCAAGAAATTTTCTATGAGCCATTGCATCCTTTGCAATTGAGAAATCCTTGTATTCCATTTCTATCTGTTTTAAGAGATCAATTGCATTTTTTAATCTCTTTTCCTTCTCGTAACATCTCGCCGCATCATACATTGCATACGGGATTGTGAATTTTGCTAATTTTTTATCATAATTCTCGGGTAAATAATTCTTTACTGCCGATTTGTAATCGCCCTTTTGTTCGTATATTGTACCGATTAAATGATATGCATACGATGTAACGTACGGATTCTTTTTGTTTGTTTTCAAAGCATCCCGGGCATCTTTCAGGGCTTTATCGAAATCTCTCTGCTCGAATTCGGCCAATGCCTTGTAATAAACCGATTTGTCCGAAGCACCTGTTCCCCAGTATTGATCTTCCAAATCTTTTATCGTACCAACAGCATCGGCTATTCGCCCCCTGTTTAACAGAGAAATAGCAGTTGATAATTGTGCATTTGCATTCAACTCTTTTTTTCTATTATTTTTTATATAAGAGTTAACCATAACAATAATGATCAAAATAATTAAAGACCCTATGATAATCTGTTTTGCATACTGTTTCATTATTCCTAATGAATCAACTATTTTGTCTTGAATCTCATCGTCTTTTACCTCTTTCTTTTTCATTTTTACTTTCTTTGTGATCTTTGCCATAAAAACTCCTTTTTAATTTTCCAAGTGCCCCTGGCAAGAATTGAACTTGCGGCACCCGGTTTAGGAAACCGGTGCTCTATCCACTGAGCTACAGGGGCAAAAATCGATTAGTATTCTATCATAAAATTGTTATAATGTCCAGATAAAAAGGGTTTATCTTCCTTTATATCTTCGATATAACCGTAAAATCGAATCTCTTTTATTTCGTCGATAAACTTTTTTACTCGTTCGGAATCACCTGAAACGCAAATTTCAACTCTCCCATCCGAAAGATTTTTAATATAACCTTTTATATCCGGAAAATACTTATTTGCAAAATTAAAAACCGTATATCTGAATCCGACCCCCTGAACAATACCCGATACAACATAACATTTATTCATATCAATCTTTCTATATCTGTGATTTTATCCAAAACGGGTAATTCGGATACGAGCGAAGCTATCAAATCACTCGGTTTGTATAATAATATTTTTTTCTCTCTTACTGCTATTGCAATTTCTGACAGAGTTCCGTAACTTCCGTCTATTGAAATAACAATGTCCGCGCTTCGTACAACCATGAAATTTCTCATTTCTCCTATGCCGGAAGGTATTATTATGTCACAATAAGCGTTAGCATCATCCTTATCAGACGAAGGTAATATGCAAACGGAGTTCCCTTTTACGGATTTTACTCCTTTGCATGAAGCTTTCATAACTCCTCCCCTACCTCCGGATATCAAAATATACCCCTTTTTAGCAACTATTACACCGACATCAAACGCATCTTTGTAAATCGAATCGCTACAAACAGAGCTTCCTATTATTGCTATCTGTTTCATTTTCGGTTAATGGTCGGGGCGACTGGACTTGAACCAGCGACCTCTTGGTCCCGAACCAAGCGCGCTACCGGACTGCGCTACGCCCCGACTAAACTAATTAAACTAATTTGACGAAATTACACCCGGTAATTTCTTTGGTATTATAACTGTTTTCTCCCTTTTTTTCAATAAGTAAAAGCTTCTGATACAATTCGGTCCCCTTAGGGATTATAATCTTTCCGCCGATTTTTAACTGCCTGAGCAGAGGCTCCGGAACATAATCGGCACATGCACTTACGATGATTTTGTCAAACGGGGAATATTCCTGCCATCCCTCTTTACCGTCACCGACTTTCATAAAGATATTTGTATAATTAAAATATTTATTCAGCACCTTTCTTGCTCTTTCATTCAGTTCCGGTATATATTCGATTGTAAACACTTTATTGCTCAGCTCTGCTAAAATAGCCGTTTGATAACCCGACCCGGTCCCGATTTCCAATACCGTATCTTTCTTGCTTATTTCAAGACTTTGAATCATAAGAGCTACAATATACGGTTGCGAAATTGTTTGGTTATAACCTATACCGAGGGGGAAATCCCCGTATGCATCCTTCTCGCTGAAAGCTTCCGCTATGAACAGATGTCTCGGGACGTGTAAAAAAGCGTTTATTATATTTCGTTCTGTTATTCCTCTTTTAACTACTTGATTTTTAACCATATCTTCGACAAACTTACTATAATTCAAAACTAATCTCCCTTTCTATTGTATTTAAAAATTCGTAATCCGTAAGATCAATTTTTAAAGGTGTTATGGAGATATAATTATTGAACACCGCATCGTAATCGGATCCCTTCTCCTTCTTCCAATCAGGCTTGTGGCCACCGATCCAATAATAATCATTGCCCCTCGGGTCATTGACCTTTATGATAGCATCGTCATATTTCCTTGTTCCTAATTTCGTAAATTTAATTCCTTTAATTTCATCTGCCGGAACATTGGGAAAGTTGATATTCATTACGGCATCGTTTTCTTTGATTTTATCGTAAAGTTTGTAAAAAATCGGTTCAAAGTACTTTTTTACCCCGGAAAAATCCGGATTTTCGAACGAAGCAAGGGAAAACGATATACCGGGAATTCCCCACATAACAGCTTCAAAAGCAGCTGCTACGGTACCTGAATAAAGAACATCTTCGCCGAGATTCGGTCCGTGATTTATACCCGAAAGTACTACATCTATACCTACATCTTTAAAAATCCCGTTTAAAGCTATCAAAACACAGTCGGTAGGCATCCCGTTAATCGTATAAATGTTTTTTTCTATTTTATTCAGCTTCAATGGAATATTAAGGGTAAGGGAATGACTACTTGCGCTTCTTTCCCTGTCCGGGACAAGTATAAAAACATTGTTTTTATACTTCAAAAGATCGTAAAGTATCTTTAAACCTTCCGCATTAACCCCATCATCGTTTGTTATAAGTATATTCATATTAAACCCATAAATAATTTAAAGCCATTCTTATAAAGCGAAATGCATCTATGATTGGATTTATAGAGCTTTTTTCGCTACCGTATAGTGTCGAAACGGGCGTTTCGCCTATATGAAACCCGTTTCTTCCTGCTTGGATAAGCATCTCCGATTCCGCTTCGAATCTGTTCGTTTTCAAATTTATAAAGGGGACCAATTTTGTTTTAAACAATCTGAAGCCTGATTGTGAATCCATAACCCTGTTTTTACATAACAGCGAAATAATAAGAGATGTTACTTTATTTGTGATTTCTCGAATAAACGGCATTTTTCTGTAATTTATTCGTTTCCCGATGATTATATCATAATTACCCGATGCCATTTTCTCTATGAGTTTATTCAGATCCGAAGGGTTGTGTTGATCATCGGCATCCAATATTGCTACATAATCGAATCCCGTGTTATATGCGTAATTTATGCCGGTCTTCAAAGCAGCACCTTTCCCCATGTTCAACCTGTGTTTCAGTACCTTTACCTTTTCCTCCATTGCAATATCATAAGTCTTATCGCTCGAACCGTCATCTACGACTAAAATGTTTCTAAAACCGCTCTTCCGTATTTTATCGATAACTTTGCCGATAAATCTTTCCTCGTTGTATGCAGGTAATAAAATCAATAAACTCTTTTCATCCATATTCAACACATGGTCGGGGCGACTGGATTCGAACCAGCGGCCCCCAGCCCCCCATGCTGGTGCGCTAAGCCGGACTGCGCTACGCCCCGACAACTGGTTTATATCATAAAATGAGAAAATAATCAAGAATTATTTTAAACTCCCCAGAATACCTTTGATCTCTTTTATCGTATATTCTATTATCGAATCCTTAAAGTTTTCTTTCATATCAAAATCATCACTATTCTTATTTCTCTTTGAGAGGTGCTTGTTTACCCCTTTTATTGTCATTCCTTCTTCATAAAGGAGATGTTTTACATCGAGAATCTTTTTTATATCTGATTTTTGGTATTTTCTTCTCCCGTTTTTCCCCTTGTCCACTCCCAAATAACCGATTGATTTTTCCCAGAATCGTATGGTATAAGGCTTCACCCCCACTATGGCTGCAACCTCACCGATGGTAAAATAAACCTTGTCGGGATTAATATATTTAGGAGATTTCATCTTTTAGCGACCTATTCATAAGTTCTGAAATTACCAATTTTATATCACTTTCATTAAATAATATTCTGTTAACAGCCTCGGTTATCGGCATATTGACATTCAAGGATTTAGACAACTCCAGGGCAGCGGAAGCGGTTTCGACACCTTCTGCAACCATAAACATGGAGGAAAGAATGTCTTTTAACCTCATACCTTCTCCCAACTTCTCCCCAACATGCCTGTTTCTGCTGTATTTACTCGTAGATGTTACGAATAGATCGCCCAAACCGGATAATCCGGAGAATGTTTCGCGGCGAGCCCCCATTTTTATTCCCAAACGGGTAATTTCGGCAAGTCCTCTTGTTATCAGCGCCGCTTTCGAATTATCCCCGAGCCCCATACCGTCGATTATACCGGCAGCAAGAACAATAACATTTTTTATGGCTCCGCCGAGTTCCACTCCTATAATATCATCGTTTCTGTATACACGGAAATACTCATTGCTCAAAATCTTTTGAACGGTTTCGGAGGCCCTGGTATCTTTTGATGCGGACACAATTGCAGCCGGTTTCTTGTGTGCTATCTCATTTGCAATAGTGGGACCGGATAAGGACACTATTTTGTTATTAGGAAAATATTCGTATAAAATTTCGGACATCCTTTTATGGGTTTTGTGCTCGAGTCCCTTTGCGGCACTTGCAATTATAGAATTCTTCTTAATAAACGCTTTTGCCAATTCAGCCGTTTCTCTGAAATGTTTGGAGGGGACAACAAACAATATAATATCCGAATATTGAGCAATTTCGGCAATATTACTTGTAACAGTGATTGAACCGGGTAATTTGATACCGGGTAGATATTTTTTATTCTCTTTGTATTTCTTAATTACTTTGTAATTTTCTTTGTCATATTCCCATAAAAGCACTTCATTCCTATTATTGGCGCATATTATCGAGAGAGTAGTCCCCCAATTACCGGCACCCAAAACGGAGATACGCATCTATTCACCTCCTATCTTATTTTCAATACCTTTTATCAATCGATTAATATTTGTTCTGTGAGAAAAGAGTACAAGTAGGAAAATAACGGCTGATGTAAGAAATACAGTTGTGTTGTATTCGTTCAACCAAATGTTTCCACCTAAAAATTGAGATATAAATATAAAAATCGGAAATGAACCTACCGCTATCATAGAGGCGAGAGAAACATATTTGGTGAATTTCGTAATAAGAAGCCACACGATTATCGATAGAATAGAAATAAAAGGTGCTATGGCTATGAATACCCCCAATGTTGTTGCTATTCCCTTTCCTCCTTTGAATTTCAAATAAACAGAGAACACATGCCCTAATATCGCCGCTATGCCGAAAAACATTGAGATGGAAATATCATAAAAGAACCTTGATATAAATACGATTAAAAAACCCTTTAAGAAATCAAATATAAATACAATTGCCCCGTCTCTTTTTCCGAAATTTCTGTAAACATTTGTGGAACCTATATTTCCACTTCCCATTGTTCGGATATCCTCTTTATGTTTAAGTTTAACGTAGAGATAACCGAAAGGAATACCGCCGATTAAAAAGGAAATTAAAACCAATATCAGCATTACGGTCATATTTATCATAGCTCCTTCTTATGTATAAAAAATTAAAGGAATACCTTCAAACGGGAACTCTTTCCTGATTCTTTTTTCTATGTATTTGAGCTGAAAATCTTTGATCTCGAATTTTTTGTTGAATCGTAGCGTAAAATGGTTCAATTTACGTTTACTTTGAGAAATACTCAAAAGCTTTACCGGCTTCTTAAATTTAAGCCCGAACGGAACGTGATTGTTAATATCAATTAAAATATTTCGCATAGTTTCATTATCCAATTTCTTTAAATTATATTCTATTTTTAAAACCATATCAAGTACTTTGTAGATTCCCCGTCCTTCGAGAGCGGATATCATAACTATAGGGACATAAGAGGCGAAATGCAATTCGCTTTGAAAATATTTTCTGACCTGATTTCTCATTTCGGACGGTATCAAATCGGTTTTATTCAGAACAATAATGAGTGGTTTTCCCAATTTTTCAATAATATTAAAAATCCGTTTATCCTGTGTTGTAAGTTTCTGACTTGCATCCATCATCAAGACGACGATATTTGCCTTTTCCACGCTGTTTATGGCTCTAAGATACATGTAATAATCTATATGCTCTTTAAACTTGCTCTTGTGTTTTATTCCGGCGGTGTCAATGATATATATTTCCCTGTTTTTATACTTTATGAGCGTATCAATACTATCGCGTGTTGTCCCGGGAATATCACTCACGATTAATCGTTCCTTTTTCAAAATTTTGTTTATGTACGATGATTTTCCAACGTTCGGTTTGCCTACTATCGCAATGGATAATTTGTTTTCTGTCGGCGGTTTAGTGACCGGCAAGTAAGAGATAACCTTATCGAGCAGATCATTGATTCCTATTTTATGAAGACATGATACAGGGTAAACATCTTCGAATCCCAATGAATGAAACTCCGCAGATTCCAATGCTCTCTCCTCGTTATCGGCTTTATTTGCGGTGACAATTACCGGAATATCTCTGTTACGTAGGGTATTTGCTATATCCTTATCAAAGGGATTGTTGCCTTCTTTCACATCGGTAATAAAAATTATTACATCCGCTTCGGAAAGAGCAAAATCCACCTGCTTTACAATACTCCTGGAAAAATCATCTTCATCATCGGGAATTATACCGCCCGTATCGATAAGATAGAAATATCTGCCCCCGTATTGGACTATGGCATAATTTCTGTCCCTTGTTATGCCCGGTTTGTCATCGACTATTGCAATTCGTTTCCTGAGTATTACATTGAAAAGTGATGATTTCCCTACATTCGGCCTGCCGATTATAACTACTTTTTTCATCTTCTTATTATCCTTAGTGTTGTTATTTTAAAACTTTCATCTGCTACCATAATATCACACTTTAACATATTTTTCAATTCATAAAATCTGTGATTATCAACAAATTGACCTTTCATGTTTATTATTTTGGGAGGCAGAACTATCATATCGTATCTGTTTTTAATAGAATCGATTTCGCTTTTAATGTCCTTGAAAGACAGAAGTGATGCCACATTGACGTTGTTTCCGAAATAATTATTTTTCACGGGAAGTAGTTCTGTTTCACAATTAAATTTCTCTTTTAACATTACTGCATAATTGCTCAAATAATCTTTAAATGCAATTCCCGTTATGAACAGTAGTTTTTCCCCTATATCCCTATTCCTCCATCTCCTTATCTGCTTAACCTCTTCTAAGTAAGATCTTATTAATCCTACACCGTTATCGTATTGGGGATAATCTTCGTAGTATGCATTTCCGGGAATTTTTTCTCCTGCTATGATAAAGAATTCGTCAGATGTATAGATCAGCCTCTTTCCGTACTTTTTTCTGAAGCGTTTTTGGTGATTGTTCACCATATTTATTAAATTCTCTGCCTCCCCCCTATTCACCGGTTTCAGATATGGCAATTCATCTCTGAATTTTGTCAATCCCAACGGAATAATCGAAATCGATAAAATGTGAGGGAAGAACTTCTCAAGATCGTTGATACTTTCTTCAAGTACCTTGCCATCGTTTATACCAGGACAAATTACAAATTGCGTATGAAATTCTATACCATTTGAAGTAAAATATTCAATATCTTTTAAAATATCCGGTGCTTTATCATTGCCCAGTAAATAACGTCTGACATCGTTATTCGTAGCATGAACGGAAAGGTACAGAGGGGAAAATCGCTCGGCAACAATTCGCTTTCTGTCATAATCACTTAAATTTGTCAGTGTTATATAACTACCGGTTGCGTATGATAATGTGTAATCGTCATCCCTCAATCGAAGTTCGGGTCTGGCTTCCTCAGGCAATTGCCTTTCGAAACAAAAGATGCATTTGTTATCACATCTCCTGATAACGTCTTTGACTTCAATTCCTATCGGAGTATCAATTCGTTTTTTAATCATAACATTCCTTTTTTCTTTGTTGTGGATATATTGAATGTTCAATTTGCCTGATTTTTCTGCATATATCAGAGAGAATTTATCTATAATCGGATAATTATTAATCTTTACTATTGAATCACCTTTTTTAATTCCCGCTCTGTGTGCAGGAGAACGAGAATAAACATAGCTAATTTTCATTAATTATCCCGTTTAAGATTTGAATTCTTTCTTTAACTATAGTTTCAGGAATTGGGAAATTCCCTTTGAAATCAACGATTTCGTCATATTTTAAAAATCCGTTACCGACAAGAACAGAGAAAAGGCTTTTCAAGTAGGAATACTCCTTTAAGGGAGGTAATACGACCCTTTTGGTATGAGAGATTTTATTATAGAACGCACCGAGAAATATTACAAAATCTATCCACGTCAATAATCGGTCGCTTCCGAAATCACCATTCGGGTAAATATACATATATTTTCTATAAATTGCATAGTCTCTTGCTGTTTTGGGATTGTGATTAATGTTCCTACGTTCCCAGTTTTTGGAATCACAAAGATTTGAATACAGGTACATTGCAAAGTCTCCTCTTGTCATAAAAGAAAATTCGGCAATTACGTTATTTTGTACGGGTTCGTTGTCAACACTCCTGTGTGCACAAGATGTTGTGATAATAAGGGCTGCTAAAGGTATCAAAAGCTTTTTCATAATAATAAAAGCGGGTGACGAGAATTGAACTCGCGACACCAAGCTTGGGAAGCTTGTACTCTACCATCTGAGCTACACCCGCATTCTTCATAAGGATATATAAAAAACACTGTTTTGTCAATAATAATTTAAGCGAATACCGCATATACCTTTTGGGCATACCTTTTAATGGACATAAGATACTTATTTAATTGACATATATCAAAAAAAATACTAATATAGGTTTATGAGGAAGCGTGAAGAAATTTTTGTAGATCCGTTAACGGAATTGTATAATAGAAGATATCTCGAATTTTGGATTAATAATGAGATCAAGAGGGCGGAACGCTTTTCACAGAGGTTTTCGATTCTTATCACCGATATAGATTATTTCAAGGAAATAAACGATGGGTATGGGCATCTTAAAGGAGACAACGTTTTAAAATATTTCAGCGAATTTTTGGTCAAAAGCATACGCGAGGTAGATATACCAATAAGATATGGTGGAGATGAATTTCTTATTATTTTCCCGTTTACGGACAAGGAATCTCTTAAAATTATTTTAGATCGCATTTATGCCAATAATACGAAGACAAAATTCGCAGACATAAAAATTACATTCAGTTCCGGAATTGCCGAATTCCCTTCCGACGGATACAAATGGGAAGATCTCTTTCAATATGCCGACAAAGGTTTGTACAGAGCAAAAAAACTAGGGAGAAACCAATACGCAGAAGCCACCGAAACTGAAATTAAAAAGATTAAAATCCCCTCTCCCGTTTTTGTGGGAAGAAAAGTGGAATTTAATTTCATAACAAATTCCATTGAAAATGAAAATAAAATCAATATAGTCACAGGAGAAATCGGTATAGGAAAAACACGATTGATTCAGGAAATTGCCAAATTCCATAAAAATAATATATTCGTAAGAGGAGCATCATTTTCATCATTTCAAAATATACCTTTTTATTCTTGGCGCCAGATTATCCAGACTTTGTATAATGATTACAATGAAATTTTCTTCTCAAGTTTCTATAAATTGAACAATAATTACAAATATGAAATAAAAAAAATAGTCCCAACAATAGCATGGGACTCAAATGAGGAATTCAGAATAACGGATAAATATACTTTATATAATGCTATTATTGACTTTTTAATCGATTTTTCAAGGAATAAAAATCTGTTTATAATGTTTGATGACTTACAGTGGACCAATTCAGAAACAATCGGACTTATTCATGTTTTAGCTAATGCCAAAATAAATAATATAAGAATATTCTCTGCATTCAGAACGGATTCAACGGAAAATCCAGGTGCCATAAACGATTTTCTCATTAACTTGGGCAGGGAGAGAATGTTCAATGAAATAAAATTATATCCTCTTTCGAAGGAAGAGACTGGAATACTTATAAGTTATATAATTGATGCCTACCCGTCGCCTGATATTCTTAATTTTATATATGATAGCAGTGGTGGAAATCCGTTTTATATTGAAGAGATTATACAAAATTTATATAAAAGTTCGCTATTGGAATGGAGCAACGGAAAAGAGTGGTTGTTAAAAACAAATGAAGTTACGCCTCCAGGCTCAATCAAAAACATCATAACAACGAAATTTAACAATCTCAATGAGATTTCCAGGGATATTCTTTCATATATTTCCGTTTTCGGTCGACCTGTTTCCATGGATGTATTGTCTTCTATTGTTAAGAAAAATGAAGGAGAGATAGTCGATGCTATCGATAAATTAATAGCCTATAATTTACTTGAAGAAAAAGAGAAAAGAATCTATTTTTTCAAAGAGGGCATAGCTCTTAAAGTTATTTACTCTTTTATCAATGAAAATAAAAAGATTAAAATGCACAATGATATTGTGAATTTCATGGAATCGATGTATAGGAATAACATAGAAAATCATATTGAAGAAATTGCTTATCATGCTATAAAGGCCGAAAATAAAAAAATAATCAAAAAATATATACTTAAGGCAGCTGAAAAATCAATGGGGATGTTCGCGTACAGCGATGCCATTCAATTTTACAAAATCGCACTTGATGTGTTTAACGAAAGCGAAAAGATCTTTTCTATCATGGAAAAATTAGTTAAAATATACAATATATTGGGGAATTATGATGAAGTGGAAAAATTAGTGAGTAAATATTTGAAACTCAAGCAGTTCAAAGACTTTAAAGGTAAACTCTATTATTTTTTAGCTTCCAGTGCAGTGGAAGCAGATCGAATGAAAGTTGCCCGAAAAAATTTAACTTTAGCTTTAAAATACACTTCTGATTCTAATCTTAAAAACAAAATAAATGCTGATATAGCATGGTTATATACAAAATCAAGAGAAAACGACAAAGGGCTCTTAATCTGTTATAAGTTGATTTCCAAAAAAACATTAAAGGACGAACTTAAGGGAGATATTTATAACACAATGGGTGCCATCTATATGAATAAAAACGACTATAAGGAATCCGAAAAATATTATAAACGAGCACTTTATTACAGAAAGAAAATCAAGGACATAAGAGGATGTGCTGCGATTCTGAATAATCTCGCTCTTCTCTATTCCTCCATAAAATTGTACAGAAAATCGGTCAATTATTTTCAAAAGGCTTATAGAGCTTTTGAGGATACATCTTACATCAAAGGAAGTATTATTGCTCTGTTTGATATGGCGGTCCCGATTTCAAAAATAAAGGGATATAAAGCCTCTCTTAAGGCATTAAACGAAGCGGAGGAAAAATCGATAATCTTAAATAACAAATCATTATTCATGAGCGTTTATCTGACTCTGTCCGATATCTATTTACATCTAAACAAAATAGATAGTTTTTTCAAAAGCCTTGATGTTGTAGAAAAATATTCTACCATATCAAAGAACTATTCCTTTTTGGTAAGTGTTCTAATAAACAAGTTCGAGTATTACAAATATATCTCTGTTGATGAAGCGAAAAACCATTATGATAGAATCATAGAAATGGTGAAAAAACACCAACTCTCGAATTACAATATTGATGTTATGTTAATTAAATTTGAAATGTTGTTTTTTACAAAACAATACGATAAGTATATTCAACAGGAAAAAATTATCTTAAAAAATGTTAACTATGAAAGTGACCAAAATATAATTGAGGAATTTTATCCCAATTTGATTTTAATTAATTCATTGAAAGGCAATGAAAAAAATATGCAAAAATATTTTAAATTGGCATATGAACTAATTGGAAAGGAAGATGTACATGAGAAGGCAAAAATCAATTATATAATGGGATTGGCATATAAACTTTTCAATGATAAAAAGAATAGCTTATTATATAGCCGAAAAGCTTTGAAAGTCTTTAAAAAGTTAGATGATTATCATTATGTTTCGATAATTGAAAATCAGATAAATGAGATTAAAAAATTATCTAACAAATAGTGTTAATGCTTTTATACTTGCCGGAGGCAAAGGGACAAGATTAACGCCTAAAAAATCACTAATAAAAATAAATAATAAATCAATTATAGAGACTACTACTGATCTTTTATCATCATTATTCAGGCAGGTTAGTATTATATCGAATAACAAAGATTTACATTCAAGCTTAAACCTTCCGATTTATACTGACATATTTCCCAATGCAGGACCTAAAGGAGGTATTTATTCCGGGCTTTACAATTCACAAACCGAATGGAATTTTTTTATTGCATGTGATATGCCGTTTATTTCGGAGACAGTTATCATAAAATTAGCTGAGTTTTTGTCCTACAAATATGAATGCATAATTCCTTTTGTAAATAACTACTATGAGCCTCTGTTTGCTTTTTACAAGAAAAGTTACCTTCAATAACCATTCCACCGAACATGATAAGCACATACGTTAAAACAATCAATATAAAGTTTACTTGGCAAGTAATATACTGATAAAAATACAACGCAGGGGAAAGCGAGTTAAATGTAAGAAATCCAGATTCAGCAATAAATTTAACCTTTTTGCATTTATATATCTTGTAATCTCCTAAAAGTCAGATTTACCTATTTTTTCCCACAGGTGCCGTTTTATATAGTGGGTATGCAATAATTTGTGAGCAATCTCACTTCCTGGTTTTTCAAGGAAATTTTTGTAAAGTTCATTAATTTGAGGATTCTGGTATGATTTCCTTACTTTACTCCTCTCATCATCGCTGTAAAGTGCCTGCGCCCTTTTACTTATAATGTCCGAGTTTGTAGGTATTAGTTGACCGCCTTCACCGATGCATCCGCCAGGGCAGGCCATTACTTCCATGAAATGAATCCTTTCTTTACCTGATTTTATTGCTTCAAGGAGTTCCCTTGCTTTACCAAGCGTATTTGCAACGGCTATTCTCACATTTAGACCATCTATTTCTACATCGGCAACTCTTATACCTTCAAAGTTTCTCAGTGGTTTAAACTCTATATTTTTCAGTTCTTTACCGGTAAATAAGTCATAAGCAGTTCTTAGTGCAGCTTCCATTACTCCTCCTGTTACTCCAAAAATTGTTCCCGCACCGGAATAATTGCCAAGGGGATTATCATATTCCGAATCAGGTAAATTCACAAAATCTATTCCTCCCTGTTTAATCATACGCCCAAATTCACGTGTTGTTATTACAGCATCCACATCCGGAAAGTCGCGCAACCACGTTTCCCTTCTCTCTGCTTCAGATTTTTTGGCTGTGCATGGCATTATTGAAACATGAAAAATTTTATCGGGAGAAATACTAATTTGTTGAGAAAAATAGGATTTCACAATAGCACCCATCATTCCTTGAGGAGACTTAGCACTGGACACATTCTGTATAAACTCCGGATAATATTCTTCAAGAAACTTGATCCAGGCAGGACAACAAGATGTCATGATTGGCAAATTTTCCTCTTTCTTAATCCTTTCAATTAATTCGTGTGTTTCCTCTAATATAGTAAGGTCAGCTGAAAAATTTGTATCAAAAACCTTCTTAAAGCCCATCATCTTTAAAGCAGTAGCTACTTTCCCTCGCACAAAAGTACCGGCAGGCAAACCAAAGATCTCGCCTACAGATGCTCTTATAGAAGGGGCAGTAGAAACAACCACATATTTATCGGGATCGGAAAGTGCATCCCACACTTTATTAGTATCGTCACGTTCGGTAAGTGCTCCTGTGGGGCAATTCATTATACACTGTCCACAGTTTACACACGGGGTATCAGTAAGCAAATGTGTGAAAGGTGCACCAATATACGTTCTTATACCTCTCTGGGATATTGCAAGGGCACTAACGCTTTGTATATTATCACAAACACTGATACACCTCTCACAGAAAATACATTTCGATGGATCTCTTATAACAGGTGAGTAGACATCTTTTTCGTAAAATGATGGCACATCTGCAAAGTGCACTGTTTTTACATTCACTCTGTCTGCAATATCCTGCAATTCGCAATTCCCATCACGCTCACACGTAGGGCACTCTATATTGTGGTGTGCAAGTGCAAGTTCGAGATTCATTTTTCTCGCTTCTCTTACAGTAGGTGTATTTGTAAAAATTTCCATTCCGTCTTTTACTTCAGTAATACAGGATCGCTGAAGAGTTTTTGCACCTTTTACCTCTACAACACATACTCCACAAACACCTTCCTCAGAAACATCTTTCAAATAACAAAGCGTAGGAATATTAATTCCGGCACTTTTACACGCATTTAGAATTGTACTGCCTTTCTCAACCGTAAAATTTTTCCCATCTATTTTTATACATACTGTACTCATATTCACCTCCCTTTGTTAATAGGTATCGGTGCAAACGGAGTGTCAATACTTTCACCGGAAAGTTTCACAATAGCACTAAAATTGCACACTTCCATACAGGTACCACATTTAATACATTTGTTCTGATCAATTATGTGTATGTATCCGGGCTTACCGTCAATCGCCTCAACAGGACAGTTTCTTGAGCAAATCGTGCATCCCCTGCAGGCAGCGGGATCAATGTAGTAATTTATTAGCGACCTGCAAACGCGAGCAGGACACCTCTTATCCTCTACATGCGCAAGATATTCATCTTTAAAATATCTCAGAGTAGTAAGAACGGGATTAGGCGCCGTTTGCCCTAACCTACAGAGAGCAGTAAGTTTTATAATATTGGCTAACTTTTCCAAAAGCACGATATCTTCATTCGTGCCTTTGCCTTCAGTAATTTTCTCTAAAATTCGATGCATTTGATATGTGCCTTCCCTGCAAGGAGTACATTTTCCGCATGACTCTTCAACAGCAAATTCCAGGAAATACTTTGCAGTATCAACCATGCATGTATCTTCGTCCATCACCACAATGCCTCCGGATCCCATAATAGAACCCGCATCGGCAAGATGCTCATAATCAACCTGAGTATCGAATAAAGAATCAGGAATGCATCCGCCAGAAGGTCCCCCTGTCTGAACGGCTTTTACTTTTTTGTTATCTGTAGCTCCACCGCCTATGTCATAAACGATTGTTTTTACCGGGGTTCCAAGAGGGACTTCCACAAGACCTGTCCTTTTAACTTTTCCTACAAGAGAGAACACTTTAGTTCCTTTACTTTTCTCAGTGCCGATTCGAGTAAACCAATCAGCACCGTTTTTAATAATAGAGGCGACATTGCACCATGTTTCTACATTGTTTATATTAGTAGGCTTACCCCATAGACCTTTTTGTGAAGGGAAAGGAGGTCTTTTACGAGGGCGTCCAGTATTCCCCTCCATTGATGCAATAAGGGCAGTTTCCTCTCCACAAACAAATGCACCAGCACCTCGAGCGATATGAATATCAAAAGAAAAATCAGTTCCAAGAATATTATTTCCAAGCAAGCCATATGCCCGTGCATCACTAATTGCTCTATCAAGCCTTTCGATCGCAAGAGGGTATTCTGCCCTGATGTATATATAACCCTCGTTTGCTCCAATTGCATATGCACCAATAATCATTCCTTCAATTACCATATGCGGATCGGATTCCATTTCATTGCGATTCATGTATGCACCAGGATCACCTTCATCTGCATTACAAATCACGTATTTTGAATCACCATCTGCCTTTCGTGCAAATTCCCATTTCAGTCCTGTTGGGAAACCTGCTCCGCCTCTACCACGTAATCCTGATTTTTTTTACCTCCTCAACTACCTGCTCAGGCGTATATTCTTTTAACGCCTTCAAAATCGCAGAATAACCACCAACCGCGATATATTCTTCAATATCCTCAGGGTTTGTTATTCCGGCATTTCTCATTACAAGTTTTTTTTGATTTAAAAAGAAAGGGATTTCATTCCAATGCGGTATTTCAGTGAAACCTTTTCCATAAACAAGCGGGGAAACCAAAACAACGTGATCCCACTCTTCTATTTTGCATATAGCACTTCCATTCTTTACTTCACCGTATTGTATCATCTGTATAATATCATCTACTTTATCCGTGCCAACCTTCCCGAACATCATAAGTGGCTTTCCAGGCAATCGCACATTAACAATTGGTTCTTCATGACACATACCAAAACAGCCTGTTTTTGTAAGGCAAACATCTATTCTTTCTTTTTCAAAACTTTCTTTTAATTTCTTGTAGATTTCATCTCCACCTGCTGCAATGCCGCATGTTGCAAGTCCCACAGCAACACGAGGGACATCCGGGAGTAATTTTTTTAGACCTTTTTCTCTAATTTCGTGCAAATCTTCAATATTTTTAATTTTCATTTTTTTCACCCCACCCATACTCTTTCAAAATTAGCGGAATATTTTTTGCATTTACGTATCCGTATATTTTGCCATCAATCATAACAACAGGTGTCATACTACATGCACCAAAACAGCGGGCCGTACTCACAGTAAATTTTTTGTCGTGAGTTGTAGGCATAAACTTGCCATCCTTTGTTGTTTCTCCGGGTCTCACCCCAAGCAGATCCTGCAAAACTTCTAATATGCGGTATGCACCTTTTACATGACAGGCAGTTCCCATACAAACTGTTATAATATGTTTTCCAACAGGCACCAAATTGAAGAACGAATAAAATGTTGCTACACTGTAAACTCTGGTTAATGGAACATCCAAAACATCTGCGACATTTTTTAACGTCTCTTCAGATAAATATCTTTCCTCTTTTTGAATATCCTCCAGTACACCCAGCAATTTCCCTGAATAAACATTATACTTTCGTGCTATTCTGGATACATTTTTTCTGTCCATTTTGTCTCCTTTTCAATATTATCATCCAATTACCTGATTTAAAATGTGTAATAATTCACATATTAAATCAAATAAAAAATAATCATATTTTTTGCCATATATTATGTTCTTATTATATCTATTTAGTCCTTTTTCCATGATATACACCATTTATCACTCCTTTAGTGAATATTATCACATTATATTTATCTTGCCAAGGGTTCCTAAATATCATTAGGTAGATAGGTACGGACATATTTACCAGTTTAAGAAGAGTGAGGTAAGGATCAGTAAGAAACAGTATCCGCAAGGAGCAATAGAAATAGAGAAACCATTGTTTAATAGAAATATGGCAGCCCACCTCCTGCTCATGGTTATACTGCTACCATGAAAATTGAACACATCTCAGAGATAGTGTTAGAGTAAAAAAATGGAGGTGAAAGCTCATGAAATGAAGAAAATGGTCAGCAGAAGAGAAAATGGCTATTATTTTTGAGTGTAGACTTGAGAGACTTTTAGATTAATAACTCAATGAGTATGATCATGACACGAAATTATGAAAATACCCATATATAGTAAATATGTCTATACTAAATGCTCTTAATATAAACTTAAAAAATATGAACGGCAGATGCTTTAAAAGTAATGTAAGCTGTTATTCCTTCTTTCAATTCCATATTTTCCAAAGACTGTCTGGTTATCATAACATTAAATAGAACGCCTGCATCCACTGTTATTTTAACAATTGCTCCCGAATTTACTATTTTTATTATCTCCCCCTTCAATGAATTTCTAGCACTGGATTTAAATGGCTGTTTTGAAATCAAGATTTCCTCCGGTCTAATAGAAATAAAGGCTTCTCCTGACTTCTGATTAGTGGAAAAGATATCTACGCCATCTATATTGATATGAGCAGAGCCATTTTCCACAATAGATTTTCCTTTGAATAAATTCTCTACCCCTACAAAATTCGCTACAAATTCACTATTGGGTTTTCTGAATATATCATCGGGGCTGCCTACCTGAATAATTCTGCCTTTGTTCATCACCGCTACTCTATCTGCTAGTGAAAAAATCTCCTCAAAGTTGTGCGTCACATGAACTATAGTAACTTTTGTGATAGAATGTATTTTCCTTAGCTCCTGTCTTAATCTGTCTCTGGTTTGTGTATCCAATGCAGACAAAGGCTCATCCAAAAGCAAAGCATACGGTTCTACCACCATCGCTCGGGCTATGGCAATTCTCTGTTTTTCACCTCCGCTTAAAGTGCTGGGATAACGATGAAGAAGATGATAAATATTCAATAATTTTGAATTTTTCTCCACCTTATCCTTAATTATTTCTTTTGGGATTTTCTTCAATTTTAATCCAAAAGCAATGTTTTGTTCCACATTCAAATGAGGGAAAAGCATATAATCCTGATAAACCATACTGATATTTCTATCCTTTGGCGGAATATAAGTGATATCCCTTCCATCCATAATAATTTTACCTTTATCGGAACGATAGATGCCGGCTATTGTTTCTAATAAAATGGTTTTACCAGCTCCAGTAGGACCCAATATCATAAAATATTCACTATCTTTTATATTAAAA
>JAACEC010000063.1 GCA_011682715.1 Pseudomonadota bacterium | reverse complement strand
TATATAATATTCCGATTATTTTTGATATGCACGAAATCGGAAGCGAGATGAAGGAAAAACAGAATTATTTTGTCAAATTTCTCTGGAAAACAATCGAGTTTATAACTTTGAAAAATGCGAATTCCGTAATTACAGTTAGCGATTCCCTTGCTAAGTATGTGAAAGAGAAAGTAAAAAGAGGTTCAACGGTTCTTTATAATTATCCCTCAAGGGATATGTGGAATACCGTATCGAAGGGCAACGGAAAGACTGTATGCTATGTTGGTAACCTTATGAAAGATAGAGGGTTGGAACAACTCGTCAGAGTATTTAAGGAATTAGGAGGATACAGCCTCACGATAATCGGGGGAGGGAAATTAGAGAATCGGCTGAAATCTCTCGCTTCAGGCGTCGAAAACATAACATTTCGAGGGGTTGTGGCAATGGAAAGGTTGCCGGCAGAAGTATCAAAATACGGTGTTGGGGTTGTTTTGAATGAAGGTAAATCTAAAAACAACCGATGGGGACTGCCAAATAAGATTTTTCAATACATAAGAACGGGAATGCCCTTTCTTTGCAGTGATCTCCCCGAGATAGAGAGAATTGCAAATAGAACCGGTGCCGGGATTTCATGTCCTCCCGATGTAAAAAGCATAAAAATGTCTATAAAAATACTCGTGGACAATTACGGTAAATTTAAAAAGAATGCCATGAAATACAGGGATCTTTTCGTGTGGGAGAGACAGGAACAGCTTTTAATCGATTTGGTGAAACGCTATGAGTAAGAATATTTTGATTGTATCATACTATTTTCCCCCGCTCGGTTTTTCAGGAGCATTGAGAGGTTATTACCTCGTGTCGTTTCTTGCGAAACGGGGTTATAAAGTAACTGTTATAACGGCAGGAGGGGTTAAGTACATTGCATTTGACGATTCGCTGGAAATACCTGAAGGTATACGAGTTGTAAGGTTGCAATCATATGATCCGCAGCATTATTTCAGTGGGAGAGGGAAGGGGCAATCCGGTATATTGAGAAAAGTTAATGCTCAAATATTTCCCTTTGATAATAAGATAGTTCTATTTCCGGCTTTAAAAAGAGCGATTGAGAGAGTTGTGAAAGAAAATCGTATAGATACGATTATAAGTACATCACCTCCCCCTTCCGTTCATCTGTCCTGCATGGGAATTGCCGGAAAATATGGTATCAGATGGATAGTCGATTTGAGAGATGCTCTTACGGACAACCAGTTGAAAAGATCCAACGGAATTGTTTCCTTTTTTGAAAATAAAGCGGAGAATAAAATTGTTGCGAACGCTTCAATAGTTACAGTAGCTACGGAAAACATAATGGTAAAATTAAAAGAAAAATATCCGCATTTAAAGGATAAATTTGTTCTTGTGAGAAATGGATTTTCGGAGACTGATTTTCAAAAGAAAGACAGAATTAAAATGCCCAGGGGGAAAATTAATATAGCTTATATATCCCGCATAAGTCATCTTACCGACATGGAATCTATTTTGAAGGTTTTAAAGGAAAATGACGATTTTGTCCTGCATTTTGCCGGAGTCGATGCAACAGGAACGTTGAACAATATGATAAAAAAGTATGAGTTGAGTGAAAAGGTGATTCGATACGGATACTTGCCCCACAAAGATGCCGTGAATTTGATGAAATCGGCGGATATTTTACTTGTCACTTTGGCGAACATAGATGGAATCGAAGATGTGACAACAGCAAAATTGTACGAATATTTTGGGGCGGGGAAACCAATATTACTAATTGCGCCAGAGGGAACAGAAGCCGAAAAGTTAATAAATAAAGAGAAAGCCGGGGAATGTGTGAGAAACGGTGTAACAGGTGCAATCGGAGAGGCTATTCGTAAATTATACGGGAAAAAGGGATGTGTAAATCCGCAGAAATATACATGGGAACACTCCTTTGAATCATTTCTTGATTATATGGAATGAACGGATTTAAGATGCCCCCCATTTTATTCCCTGTAATGAAGGATTTGGTTATATCAGTAACGTAACAGCTTTATTCCAAGTTTGTTTAGGAGTTGACCAATCGAAATGCGATTTATATTTATTCTATGATAGATTAATTTCACATATCTACCCTGTTGGTTAAACCTCGGTTGACATTCTTTTCTTAATATGCTAAATGGGATGTAGCGAGAAGGAGGTTAGATGGGGTCTTCTAATTTTTTCCGAAAAGTGCGAAAAAATTCCAAATTTAAAGCGATTAAAACGTCTGTATTAATAATTTTTTTAGTCTATCTCTTCCTGGTTGCAATTGAATTATTAGGGGTTTCATTAAAAGGATTCGGTATTAATTTTGCCAGAGAACTCATTCAAACAACTTCCAATCCTTTTCTCGGATTGCTCATCGGTATACTTGCCACATCGATAGTACAATCATCATCGGCAACCACATCAATCATAGTCGGTTTTGTTGCAGGTGGAACATTAACAATCCCTAACGCAATACCTATGGTTATGGGTGCCAATATTGGTACATCCATTACAAATACGATTGTTTCTATGGCACATATCGGGAGAAAGGAGGAATTCAGGAAGGCATTTCCAGTAGCAACTGTTCATGATATGTTTAATCTTCTCTCTGTAGCAGTCTTTTTACCTCTGGAAATAAAATTCCATTTGATTCAAAAGCTATCTTTCCTTGCTGCAAATGTTTTCGGTGCCAGTAAAGGGATGCACTTCAATTCTCCCCTTAAAGCCATTGTTAAACCGGTAGTTGATCTTATGATCGTTTTGATACATAAAAACTATATAATAGGTGCGTCGTTGGGATTTATACTTGTGCTTGTAGCATTGAAATTCATCGTTGATGTAATCAGAGCAAGTTCAAAGGGTAAAATCGAGGTTTTAGTGGACGGTTATCTGTTTTCTTCACCGTTCAGTAGTTGGCTGTTGGGTGTCGGTTTAACGTCATTTGTTCAGAGCAGTTCAATTACTACTTCCATAGTGGTTCCCCTTGCCGCAGCTGGGATTGTAACTATAGAACAGATATTTCCTTACACACTCGGTGCAAATATAGGAACAACACTAACAGCTATGCTTGCATCTTTGGTAACGGGAAGTTTCGCGGCGGTGCAGATTGCTCTGTCCCATTTGATTTTTAATATTCTGGGAACAATTGTTTGGTTTCCACTAAGAATAGTCCCCATATCCATGGCAAAAAAATTGGGCGATATAGCTGTTAAAAAAAGATATATAGCGATTTTATATATAGTGACGGTATTTTTTATAATTCCCTTACTGTTTCTTTTTATATTTAGGAGGTAGACATGTTTGAAAAATTCTTTAAATTGTGGAAAACGGGTGATCTTTTGGATGCTTCATTCAATGAAGTTGACAATATGTTTAAACTCGCAAAAGATATGTTTGAATATTCAATAAATCTCGTAATAGAACAGGCGGAAAACGAAGAGGATATATACAAAAAAGACAGGGAATTGAACAGAGCGGAAATAGATGTAAGGAGAAAAATTTTAGAGCATCTATCTGTGAATCCTGCACAGGATATAACTCCGAGCTTGATTCTCGCAACTGTTGTTGTGGATATAGAACGCATAGGTGATTATACAAAAAACATCGTTGAGCTCTCAGATAAAACCGGAGATAAACTTCAATGTGAGTATAAGGATATTATAAAAGAATTGCGAGATAGAATAATGAGAAATATGTCATTTACAATTGATGCTCTCGAAGGAAAAAACAAAGAAAAAGTAAAGAGTGTCATAGAGGATCATGTCGAAATTGCATATATATGCGAAAAAAATGTGAACAGATTGATTAATGAAGAGATCAAGATTCCTACAAAATTATCGATAATATATGCTTTGCTTTTTAGGTATATAAAACGTATTAGTGCGCATACGAAAAATGTAGCAACCAGCATTGTTAACCCTTATGACAGAATCGGGTTTAAACCGGAGAATTAAGAGAAAAAAGAGCGGCGGTAAATTAAATTTACTGTCTCTCTTTAAATCATTCCCTTTAAACTCCGTAAAACTTGAACAATTCACAAAAATATGATAGTATCATTCAATGAGTTTTAAGAGGGAATTCAAGAATCTTAGACTAAAATCGAGAATAGCAATGAGAGCATTTGACCGTGCCGTGTTCGAGTATATTCCATTATTTAATAAAAAATATAATGCAATCAGAGTAGCTTACCACAGAAAGGGGGAGAACCTGGCTGTGTACCTTAGAAATCATTTAACACTTGATCCGAAAGGAATCAAGGAAAGGATAAAACAGGGGAAAATCCTTGTAAACTATAAGCGAATAGACGATCTCTACGATGTAGTGAGGGATGACTTTATACTAATTGATAAAAGTTTAAAGCTGAGAAAACATAATGTTGAGTTCCTCAAATTTGACATTTTGAAGGAGACTGATAAATATCTTATAATCGAAAAACCCCCGGGTATCAAGGTTCACTCGAGTTTTCCGGATAATGAAAACAGTATCCTCGAGTGTTTGAAAAAGACCGGAAAAATCGACAGTCCCAAATATATCTATTATGAGAGCAATATCGTACATCGGCTTGATAAATATACTTCTGGACCGATGATTGTGGCAAAAAAACAGAACTATGCCGTTATATTAAAACGATTGTTTAAAAAAAGAAAAATAAAAAAATATTATATAGCACTCACTCACGGGAAATTTACAGATAAGAGAGGAGTCGTCGAATTACCGCTTATTAGAGGGTATGATGCTCTTTACGGTGATTATATGGTTATTTCGGATAAACCATACAAATGGGCGAAAACATTGTATCGTGTTATTGATAGCCGAAATGATTTGTCACTTGTCAAAATAAAAATAGTAACCGGACGTACGCATCAGATCAGGGTGCATATGTCCGCCCTGGGGCATCCTGTATGTGGAGATTCGTTTTATTCGATATATCGCGATAAGCGTTTTCCGAGGCAGATGCTCCATTCGTATCTTTTGGAATTTACCGATCCATTTAGCAAGAGAAAGGTTAAGGTTATTTCCCCGTTACCCAACGATATGAAAAAGATATTAAAGGAGGTATATTATGAATCTTTTTGACGGTAAGAGGGCTCTTGTCCTTGGTGGAGGAAGCGCCAGAGGCTTGGCACATATCGGGTTTATTAAAACTCTCGAAAAATACGGAATCGAGTATGACATGATTGTCGGAACAAGCATGGGAGCTTTGATAGGAGCGGCATATTTACAGAGAGAAAATATTGAGGTTGTCGAACAGTTGGCTAAAGATATTATAAGTAAACAATTTGCAAGAACAGTAGGTTTTGAGAAGAAAAAGGGAAACAAACGATTAAAAATAGTAAACGAGATTTTTGATTCGTTGAATAAATTGTTTAAGTATGCGAAACTTATCAAGAATGAGGGATATATAGAACAGAAGTATATTGATATTTTGATGAATCGGACTCTTTTAAATGTACCCGTTGATCATTTGAGATTGCCCTTTGCCACCGTTGCCGTTGATCTCACAGAGGGGAAGCCGCATGTATTCAGATACGATAATTCGAAAATTGCCGTTAAATCATCCATATCTATTCCCGGAGCGATAACTCCCGTGAAATATAAAAATATGGTTCTTGTTGACGGCGGTGTCTCGTCTATTGTTCCTGTTAGAGAAGCAAGAAGTCTCGGGGCTAAACGAATTGTTGCCGTTGATGTTAGCGGAAAAGGAGATAAAAAGAAAACATTTGAAAATGCTGTCGATGTAATGTTTAGGGTCGATTCAGAGGGAAACTACTTAAAGATTATCAACTATCCCAGGCAGATAAGGTCATTGAGTTAGAGCATCATGAGATAAAATCAAATGAGTATTCGTCCATCGATAAACTCATATCCATCGGAGAAAAAATAGCGGAAGAGAACATCGATGGAATTAAAGAAATATTTTCCGCCGGAATGGTAAGAAAAATATTTTCCTCAGGTGGGAAAAGATGGGTAAGTAAACTGTTTGCATCGCTGGATTTTGGTTCCAACACAATTATTGTTTCCATATATAATAAAAAAAGCGGTGAATGCGTTCGGGAGGAACTTATTCATCACGATTTGATGTTCAATGTGGAGAGGGATAGGTTAAAAGAAGAGGGGATCAATAAACTAAGGAGATATATTGTTTCAATTAATAATATATTAAACAAAATGGATGTATTCTCATATAAAATTATGGGGACCGCCCAATTTAGAGGACTAAAGAACGCGGATAAAATTCAACAATTGTTCATTAGTATCCTCGGAAAGCCTATTATGATTCTCAGCGTCGAAGATGAAGCACGTTTATCCTTTCTCGGAAACACATTCGGGAAAAATCTGAGTGATGGTTCCGTTGCCGTCCTTGATGTGGGCGGTGGAAGTACCGAATTCATTATACAAATCAGTCCAATAAGAAAGTATATCGATAGCATGCCCGTCGGAAGTAAAAAACTAATGATGGTTTGCGATAAGGAAAATCTGCACACCGAGGAAGAAATTAGGGGAAAAATAAGAGAGTATTTGAAATACTATGAGAATACAAAGAAATTGAAATTGATAGTATCGGGAGGAACTGTAACTACAATAGCCGGAACACTTCGAGGTATAAAAACATACGATAAATCAGAAATTGATAATATAACTTTACATAGGGAACAAATTGACGATTATATATCGGAATATACGGGAAAGAGTGTCGAGGAGATAAAGAGCTCTCTTAACTACGATAAGGAAAGGGCGAGTCACATAACATTCGGTTTGATTATTATTTCGGAGATCATGCATATGTATG
>JAACEC010000062.1 GCA_011682715.1 Pseudomonadota bacterium | reverse complement strand
CCTTGAAAAGGTCTTATATTCTCTATTCCCTTTTTTTGCATATTCATTCCGAGGGAAACTACAGACATGGGGTCGTACTCTACGGCAAAAACCGTTTTAGCTTTTTTTGCAATCATCATAGAGAGAATGCCTACGCCACTATAACCGTCCAAAACAACCGACTTCTCATTGGGTTTAATGTATTCAATAGCTTTCTCGTATAGTTTCTCCGCCATTTCATCGTTTACCTGTAAAAAACTCCACGGGTATACATCATAAATTTCATTAAAGTACCTCACCTTTAGAAATTTCTCTCCTCCATAATGAATAAATCTGTCTCCCATTATCCTGTTGCTCCGAATTCCCTTTATACTTTGATACACTCCGGTTATGTTCTTCAATTTCTTAATTATGGGAAATTCCTCCATTAACCTATCCGTAACAAAAATCAGATATACCCCCCCTATATCTTTTCGTAAAACAATATGTGGAATGTGTTTCGATAATTCTCCACTTCGAGCAATTTCATTCAAAATCCGAATATTTTCGCTTATCGTATCTTCCTGGATTATACAACCTTCTTTTAAGTCCACAATCTCGTGACTGTTTATGGAATAAAAACCGATATGTCCGTTTTTAACGGGTAATTGTGCTTTGTTTCTGTATTTAAAAACATTGTTTGTTCCGATTATAGGGCTTATATTGATCTTTTTAGTCGATTTGTACCTTGTAATTGATTCTCTTACAAAATTCTCTTTTATTTTAATTTGATCCGCATATCTAATATTTTGAAGTTGGCACCCCCCGCATTTGCCGAAATACGGGCACGGTGCTTCAATTCTGCTCTTTGACTTATTGACAATACTTACAATTTGCCCGGAATAATAGTTTTTTTTCTTTTCTGTAATTTTAACTTTAACGGTGTCTCCGGGGACTCCCCATCGGGTAAAAATCGTTATACCATTATATTTTCCTATGGAATAACCATTGTATATAATTTTGTCGATTTTTAAATCAATAATTTTTTCCACCGGATTACCAGTAGCTGAAAATTTTTTCGATTATATCATCGGATATTTTTTTTGAGACATCCTCTTTTGCCTTTTCCAAATCAAATGTTGTCGCATCTTCGGTAACCCAATCGGACATATCTCCTTTATAAATAGCCTTCTCGAGTCCCTTTCCTTTTATCGAAACAGAAATTGTTAAAGAGACCTTATAACTTTTCACATTCTCTGATGCATCGTAATCGTAAGCTTCTTTTTTGAAATTCTTAACCGTTGATGATATGACAATATCTCCGTTGTTATTAACCAGAGACAATCTCCCGTCTTGAACAAATCCCGATTTTAGAGCACTTTCCACAATCGATTCGAGCCCGTATTGTAATGTATTATTCTTAACCGGTTTAATTACAATTGTTTTCATATTGGTTAAAGAACCGCTATGAAACGTATAGTAAACACATCCGGGGAAAAGCAAGACCAGAGATAATAGAAACAGAGCTATATTACTTTTTATTTTTATTGAATACATGTCTCTTTATCTTCTTTGTTGTTGTTTTTTCAAACTCTTTTAGTTGCAATGATACCGATTTTACGTTCTTATACGATGCAAGATTGTCCGTTAACTTTTTAACCTCATCTTTGATTATTTTTCCTATCTCATCGATAGCTTCATTTGCAACTTCTTTTCCCTCCTTTCCTTCATAAAATGGAATTTGCTCAAGATCAGGGTGTATAACGGCATGCACCTCTTCACGTCCTGTCCGCTCGTTTATTTTTGACATCACAACGACCTCTTTGATATACGGGCTTTTCATAAGTTCATTTTCAATCTCTTCGGGATAGATGTTCTTCCCCGCTTCGGTTACAATTATATTTTTTTGTCTTCCTTTAATGTAAAAATAACCATCACTATCAATGTATCCCATATCTCCTGTGTACAGCCATCCGTCTTTCAGGATTTTTTCCGTCTTCGTTTCGTCCTCGTAATATCCCATCATAACATTCGGTCCCTTTACAAGGATCTCCCCTAAGCCATCGCTGTTGGGATTGTTGATCTTCATTTCCATACCCGGTAAAGCCGGACCGATAGATCTGTTTTTAGGGTTATCCAACGGATTAACGTTCGTTACGGGAGCAGCTTCCGACAACCCGTACCCTTGTAATATGGGAAACCCGAACCTCTCAAAAACATCCGCCACCCACGGTTTCAATGCCGCTCCGCCAGATAACATAATTCGTAAGGTATTCAAACCGGATTTCTCTCTCAAACTGGAAAATACCGTTTCTCCGAAATTGACCCCGACTGTATTCTTGAAAAAGCCTACAGCTCCGAATGCCGATTTCAAAACAGCCTTCACACCAATAGGTTGGCTATCAAAGGCTTTTAATATACCCAATGCTATTTTTTCGAAAAGTAATGGGACTCCAAGCATAATCGTAGCTTTGGAATCTTTTATATCCTCTATGATTTCATTGGGACGATAGCTTCGTGCATAAGTTATTGTCGATCCTTTGTATATGGCACCTATAAAACCTACCGTAGCCTCAAAAACATGATGAAGCGGTAATATGGATATAAATGTATCATCACTTGTAAATCTAACAACATCACAAGCCGAAACGATATCAAATATAATATTCTTATTGCTTAACATTACCCCCTTCGATTTTCCCGTTGTCCCTGAAGTAAAAAGTATAACCATTAAATCATCAACGGATATTGGTATTTTACCTATATCAATATCTAATTCTGCTCCCACTTCAATCAGAGTATAGATATTAATTTCTTCGCTGTCATCCATGGATATTATCCTCTCGAGCGTATCCAATTTATTCTTGATTCCGTCCATCATATAAATATAGTTATCCGAACAAATTACCATCTTTACCTTTGCTTTTTCAATGATATTGTAAAGCTCTCCCTCCTTCAACAACGGATCGAGAGGGACAACTATGCCGCCTGCCATGTGGATTGCAATATAACTTATTGCCCATTCGGGACGATTCTTGGATATGACACTTACTTTATCTCCCTTCTTAACCCCCAATTTGACGAGCATCTTTGCAAGTCCCGTAGCTTTTTCACAAAGCTGGTTATAAGATATTTTCTCGAATTTTCCATCTTTCCGAATCTGAATCGCAACTTTGTTGCCATACTCTTTAACGCTATCCAGGAAAATTCCTCTGAACGGTTTAACTCTCCCGAGTAATTCTTCTTTTCTGCTATCGTCCATAAAACATCTCACTGCTTCCTGTTTACAATGTATCTTTTTATTTTTCTGGAAGTCGTTTTCTCAAATTCTTCAAGCCTTAATTGTACCGATTTTACTTTTTTATACGATGCAAGGTTATTGGTAAGTCTCATAACTTCACCCTTAATAATTTTATTTATCTCTTTCATTATTTCTCCTGTTATTTCCTTACCTTTAAAACCCTCATAAAAAGATATATTCTCAATATTCGGATAAACTATCGCTTTCACTTCTTCTCTTCCGGTTTTTTCATTTTTGTAACCTTTTACAACCACTTCTTTAATATAGGGGCTTTTTAACAATTCATATTCGATCTCTTCGGGATATATATTTTTCCCTGCCTCCGTTACAATAACATTTTTCTGCCTTCCGACGATATAAAGATAACCTTTTCTATCAAAGTAACCTATATCCCCTGTGTAGAACCAACCGTCTTTAAGAACTCTATCTGTCCTTTCTTCATCTTCGTAATATCCTTTCATTACAAGGGGACCTTTAATACAGATTTCCCCGATACCTTCCTGATTGGCTCTAACTATCTTTTCCTCGATACCTACAATAGGTTTCCCTACAGAAGTTATATTACCCTCTTCCATCGTGTTTAAATTTGCAATGGGTGATGTTTCCGTCAGACCGTAACCCTGTATCATATTAAAACCTAACATTCTGAAACCTTTGGCTATATCGGGTCTCAATGCCGCTCCTCCGGAAATAAGTACTTTCAGAGAGCCAAGACCTGCCTTTTCCCTCAAGCTTTTAAACAAGCCTTTACCGGAATTTCTTTTAGTTAGTTTTTCAATTGCCGATGAGATACCCATGGTCGAATAGAGAAATGCCTTTACGCCCAACGGTTGTTTCCTTATCCCGTTCATTATTCCGTTGTATATCTTTTCGAAGAGAAGAGGAACACCGAGCATAACTGTTATTCGGGCATCTTTTATGTCTTCGATTATCTCATTGGGACGAAGACTTCTTGCATATGTTATTTTTGCTCCGCAAATAAGAGGGATAATGAATCCCGCAGTAGCTTCAAACGTATGATGGAGAGGTAAAATAGAAATAAAAGCATCCTCGGGATATATATGCAGTCGCTGAAGTGATGCGATACTGTCGTAAACTACATTTCTGCTAGTAAGAATTACCCCCTTGGACTTCCCCGTTGTCCCCGATGTAAAAAGAATCGACAAATCATCGTCACTCCGGACCGGGATTTTCCACACATCAATTCTTGATCTTTTCCCTATACCGATCAATTCATCGAGATTTTGAACCCCTTCGTCGGCATCCATTGAAATTATCTCCAGTTCTAAGTTTTGATTACTCTTAAGGCCGTGGAGCATAAAGAAGTGATCCGTAGCCGTAATAATTCTTTTCAATCCGGAGATTTTAATTATATTTAAAACTTCCTTTTCTTTTAATTTCGAATCGATAGGTATAACAACACCACCTGCCGTATGTATCGCAAGATAACTTATCGCCCATTCTGGTCTGTTTGGACCAATTAACCCAACCTTTTCCCCTTTTTTTACCCCGAATTTTACAAGACTTTTTGCAATTGCATTAATCTTTTCCCATAATTCACCATAAGTAATATTGTAAAATGCTTTTCCTCTTCTCATTTGGAGAGCAATATTGTCTTTGTATTCATCAACAGACTTTTTTATTATCTCTCTTAAAGGTACTATATCTCGTTCAAGTACAGGATTTTCCATTCTAAACCTCCATACGGCTTATATATTTTTTTATATCATTTCCGTTCTTTAATTTGCTCTCCAAATACATATTCGCAATTTCCTTTATTGCTTTAAAATAACGCTCTTTAGGCAATTTCGGATTAAATTTTCTGATCATTCCGCTTATTTTCAACTTATCAAATTCACGCAACTTTTTTAATATCTTATACGATGTAACGCCGTTTTTCCCTTTAGACATCAAATAGAGTAAAAGATCCGTATCCCCGAATCTTTTATACACATTAAAAATCTGTTTTTTATTTAATTTAGACATCCTGTTTAATCTGCCCCATTCTCTTGGATAAGCTCTTTTTACATTCAAATCTCCCAAACAGCTTAAAATAAAGAAATCCCTATTAAGACAGAACTTTTCTTTTTCATCTATATAAGGATAAATATCGGTGATATTTGCATTTACAAATTGAAACAATCCCATTTTATTAACCAATAAACTGATATTCACAAAACTTCTTTCCATAAAAATCAAATCTAATTCCCCCTTTAACCTGCTTGCGCTGATTGTAGAGAAAGAATCTTTTTTCAATGCACTATTATAACATCTTACGGTTTCTTTGTCTATCTTAAGTGAATACTTACCTGCAAAACGCACTCCTCGTATCATTCTCGTAGGATCATCGATAAAACTGTTCTTGTATGTTAAACGTAGTATCCTGTTTTCTATATCTTTTAAACCTTTGAGAGGATCTATCAGTGTTTGATTTTTAATATCCCAAACAACTGCATTAATTGTAAAATCTCTTCTTTTGAAATCCATTTTTAAGGGACAACGTTGTACAACGGGTAAAACTCCCGGTTTTGAGTATTTTTCACACCTTGTTGTCGCAAAATCGAAAATCCTTCCATCCAATTCCAATGTTCCTGTCATAAATCGTG
>JAACEC010000061.1 GCA_011682715.1 Pseudomonadota bacterium | reverse complement strand
GATTCTCGAAGAATACGAAAAGGGATATATGTACGGGGACAAAATACTAAGGCCGGCAAAAGTTATAGTGTCGAAGGGAAAAGAAAATAAAATAGAAAATAAGGAGGAAAAGAACAATGGCGAAGAATAAAATTATAGGTATTGATTTGGGAACGACTAATTCGTGTGCAGCAATACTTGAAAATGGCGAACCAAAGGTTATCCCTAATCCGGATGGAGGGAGAACCACTCCCAGTGTCGTTGCTTTTACAAAAGAGGGAGAGGAACTAGTAGGGACTCTTGCAAAGAGACAACAGGTTTTGAATCCGGAAAGTACGGTTTCTTCGATAAAGCGTTTTATGGGAAGGCGATACAAAGAGGTTGCCAGGGAAGTTGAGAGGATGCCGTATAAAGTTGTAGAGGGCAACAACGGAGATTGCAGGGTAAGAATAGGGAACAAACTGTATTCTCCCCCCGAAATTTCAGCTAAAATACTCGGATATTTGAAAAAATCTGCGGAGGCTTATCTCGGTGAGCCGGTAGCGCAGGCAATAATTACCGTTCCCGCATATTTTAACGATGCTCAAAGACAAGCAACAAAGGATGCAGGTAAAATAGCAGGTTTGGAAGTTCTGAGAATCATAAACGAACCTACAGCATCAAGCCTTGCTTATGGTCTTGATAAGAAGAAAAACCAAAAGATCGCTGTATACGACCTTGGTGGAGGTACGTTTGATATATCAATTCTTGAGATAGGTGACGGTGTTTTTGAGGTGAAATCCACAAATGGCGATACGCATCTCGGCGGCGATGATTTTGATGACAGAATCGTTCATTGGGTTGTTGAAGAATTTAAGAAAGAAAACGGAATAGACCTGTTAAAGGACAGTCAGGCACATCAAAGGATTCGTGAGGCGTCCGAAAAAGCGAAAACCGAACTGTCGACCACACTTGAAACAACAATCAGCTTACCGTTTATTACCGCAGATGCAAATGGTCCCAAGCATCTTGAGATGAAACTTACGAGGTCAAAACTGGAATCGCTTGTTGGAGATCTCGTGGAAAAAACAATTACCCCCTGTAAAAACGCTCTCAATGATGCAAAGTTATCCGTGAGCGATATAGAAGAAGTTGTTCTCGTAGGCGGTATGACAAGGATGCCAAAAGTCCAGGAAGCTGTAAAAGAGTTTTTCAAGAAGGAACCGCATAAAGGGATTAATCCCGATGAAGTTGTAGCGGTAGGAGCGGCTATACAAGGTGGTGTTTTGGCAGGAGATGTTAAAGATGTGCTGCTTCTTGATGTTACTCCTCTTTCTCTCGGGATCGAGACTCTCGGTGGTGTTATGACTAAAATGATCGAAAGAAATACGACGATTCCCACGAGAAAAACGCAGATATTTACAACTGCAACGGATAATCAGCCTGCCGTAACTATTAATGTTCTTCAGGGAGAACGAAAAATGGCGGCTGACAATAGATTACTTGGACAGTTCGAACTTGTCGGTATACCACCGGCACCGAGAGGCGTACCTCAAATAGAGGTAACATTCGATATAGATGCTGATGGAATACTCCATGTCTCGGCGAAAGATAAAGCTACAGGCAAAGAGCATAAGATCAAAATTACAGCTTCCAGCGGGCTTTCCGATGATGAAATTGAAAAAATGGTAAACGAGGCGAAACAGCATGAAGGTGAAGATAAGAAGAAAATGGAACTCATTGAAGCTAAAAATGAAGCGGACACTTTGATCTACTCGGTGGAAAAATCTCTAAAGGATTTCGGTGATAAGATTACAGAAGAAGAAAAGAAAAGTGTCGAGGATGCTTTGAATAGCTTGAAAGAAGCTACCAAAGGTGATGATCTCGAAAAGATCAAATCAGAAACGGAGAATCTGAAACAAAAATCTTACAAATTAGCCGAAGAGGCTTATAAAGATGGTAACCAGGGGAAGACCTCATCGGCGAATCAGGGAACAACAACCACCACGACTAATGAAGGTACTACAGCTCAGCCCGAAGGCAAGAAGAAAGATAAGTCCGGACCAGTAGATGCGGATTATGAAGTCGTAGATGATGATGACGATAAAGGCAAGAAATAATGTCCGGTAAAAGAGACTACTATGAAATCCTCGGAGTATCGAAAGATGCCTCCGAGGATGAAATAAAACGTGCTTACAGAAAATTAGCGAAAAAGTATCATCCCGATCTTAACAGAGATAACAAAGAAGAGGCTGAGGAAAAATTTAAGGAGATTTCGGAAGCTTATGAAGTTCTAATGGATCAAAAGAAGCGTAGAATGTATGATCAATACGGGTTTAATGGTGTAAATGATGCTTTTGGCGGTGGTGGCGGATTTACGTGGAACGATTTTACGCATACGGATGATCTCAGGGATATATTTGGGGGGTCCGGTGGTTTAGGGGACATTTTCGGTGCTTTTTTCGGCGGCGGAATGGGCAATTCCTTTACAAGCGAAAGAAGACAGCAACATAGGGTGAACGTCGGAGAATCGTTGAGAGTGAGATTACCTCTAACATTTGAAGAGATTATAAAAGGTGCTGAGAAAAAGATAAAGATAAAGAGATATGTCAAATGTGGTGCATGTAATGGAACTGGAGGAACGGACATAAGGACATGTCCCACATGTAACGGACAAGGGGTGGTTCGTCAGAGAACGCAATCCATTTTTGGTGCGATGATTAGAGAGAGTGAATGTCCCACATGCCATGGAACAGGTAAAATTATCAAAACAAAATGTAAAGTTTGTCACGGAACGGGCAGGGTTTTGAAGGAAGATATGATAAAGGTAAAGATACCAGCAGGTGTTTCCACAGGAAATTATATTACACTTGAAGGAGAAGGTAATTTTCCCGAACACGGAGGAATAAAAGGTGACATTCATGTTATAATTGAGGAGAAACCGGATAGCCGTTATATTAGGGAGGGAAACAATATTCGTATTATAAAGCCTATTACTCTGTATCAGGCAGTTTTCGGCGATAAGGTGAATATAAAGTTGATCGACAGCACCGTTAGATTAAAGATCAATCCCGGCACGAAATCCGGACAGGAATACAGAATACGCGGAAAAGGAATACCTGATTTGAGAAGAAGAGTACGAGGGGATGTAATCGTACAAACTGTTATACACACGCCCGAAGTTAAAAATCCGGAAGTTAAAGATTTGCTGAAAAAACTACACGAACTCACAAAAGATCAAATAGAATAGATGCCCTCTTTTTTTGTTGATGAGATAAATGGGAATTATGTATACATCAAAAATCCTGATGAGTTAAAGCACTTTAAGGTTAAAAGAATAAAAATCGGGGAGCCTGTTTCTTTGATTGATGGAAGGGGCTCTCTTTTTTATACGATTTTTGAATTCGCAGATAAGAGAGAAGCGAAATTTTCGATATTGAAAACGAAAAAGAAACATTATCGGGTTTTGAAGACGTTCTACATAGGATTTACCGACTGGAAAAAAATGGAATTTATTGCCGAAAAAGCAGGAGAGATGGGAGTCAAAGCGTTTACCTTCTTCAGAGGCGATAAAACGGAAAGATATTCCAAAGCCCCCGATGCGGATAAGATAAAAAAGAAGGTCATGTCGGGGATGAAGCAATCGGATAATCCTAATATGCCCGATTATTTGGGTGTATATGATTCAATATACGATATCACCTTAACGAAGAATACGATTGTGCTTATTCCCGGCGGGGAATTAAATTTATCGGAGAATGTTCCGGATGTAAATAATGTTATAATAGGACCGAGAGAGGGTTTTAGCCTAAGGGAAATAGAGTATTTCAAAGATGCGGAGATTTTAACGGTAAATCTCGATGATTCGGTCTACAGAGTCGAAACAGCATTTGTTATAGCTTCTTTTCTCCTGAAATCGTAATTTGTCCTCTGTCTCTTAAAGTCAAAATTCACAATTAAAACATAAATAATGAAAATGCAATATGTTGTATTGATTAAGATAAAAAACACTATATATTGTGGAAAATACTTGACAAATAAAAATAAATATGATAGTATGATTTAAAAGGAGGCCAAATGGCAAATACAATAGAGTTTATAAGGAAGAGGGATGGAAGGCTCGTACCCTTTGAACCGGAAAAGATTTACAATGCAATAGTCAAAGCGGTGAAGAACGTAGGGGGAGCTGATTTTGAAAAAGCGGGGAGAATCACGAGTCTTGTGGTTGCTTCTTTGAATGCGATATATAAGGGAGATAATATCCCTACTGTTGAAAATGTCCAGGACCTCGTTGAGAAAATTCTTATCGAAGAGGGACATGCCAAAACGGCGAAAGCTTATATCCTTTACAGAGAACAGCACAATAAATTGAGGGATGTTCAGGAATTGTTCAGCGAATCCGTTAAAATTGTGGATGATTATTTGATGAAAAAGGATTGGAGAGTCAACGAGAATAGTAATATGAGTTATTCGTTGCAGGGACTGAACAATCATATTACATCGGCGATTTCCGCCCGCTACTGGCTGAAGAGAATTTATCCCGGTTATATAAGTGATGTCCATATAAACGGCGATTTGCACATACACGATCTTGGGCTTCTCTCCGTATATTGTTGTGGGTGGGACCTTCAGGATATTCTCAATGTTGGTTTTACCGGTGCAGTGGGAAAGGTTGAGAGCAACCCTGCAAAACATTTCAGAACCGCATTGGGGCAGATAGTCAATTTTTTCTATACGTTGCAGGGAGAAGCGGCAGGCGCCCAGGCGTTCTCGAATTTCGATACACTTCTCGCCCCATTTATATATTATGATAAATTGGACTACAAGCAGGTAAAACAGGCTATGCAAGAATTTCTCTTTAATCTCAATGTCCCTACGAGAGTAGGTTTTCAAACCCCGTTTACCAATATAACCATGGATCTTAAGGTTCCCGCAAGTTTAAAGGACGAACCGGCGGTTATAGGTGGGGAGAAAATGGATAAAACATACGGGGATTTCCAAAAAGAAATGGATATGTTGAACAACGCTTTTGCGGAAGTAATGATGGAGGGAGACGCCAAGGGAAGGATATTTACATTCCCCATACCAACATACAACATAACAAAAGATTTTGATTGGGAAGACACGAATCTTGATAAGGTATGGCTAATGACTGCAAAATATGGAATTCCCTATTTTTCCAATTTCGTAAATACAGATATGGACCCTGACGATGCGAGGAGCATGTGCTGCAGATTGAGGCTTGATAATAGAGAACTGAGGAAGAGGGAAAATCTTTTGCAATTAAAATTCGGGAAAAAGCAGGGAGAAAAGGAAGAAGATGAGGTCAATAGAGCAAAAGTCCGCGGCGGCGGTTTATTTGGTGCAAATCCGCTGACGGGCAGTGTTGGCGTAGTTACGATTAATGTTCCGAGAATCGCCTATAAATCGAAAAGTAAAGAAGAGTACTTCAAAAATCTCGAGAAGATGATGGATATAGCAAAGGACAGTCTCGAAATCAAGAGAAAGGTCCTCGAGAATTTCACAAATATGGGACTTTATCCCTATGCGAAATTTTATCTTCGCAATATAAAGGAGAAATTCGGGTCTTATTGGTCGAACCATTTTTCGACGATAGGTCTTGTCGGTATGAACGAAGCGTCGCTGAATCTCATAGGAAAAGATATCACCACCGAAGAAGGAAATAAATTTGCCGTTGAGACACTGCAATTTATGCGGGAAAGGCTCGGCAAATACCAGGGTGAAACGGGCAATCTCTACAATCTCGAAGCATCACCCGCCGAGGGAACATCCTACAGACTCGCAAAAATCGATAAGGAAAAATTCTCCGACATTATAACACAGGGGGTGGACGCGCACCTTTCTATACGAACTCAACACAGTTACCGGTGGATTTTAAGGGTGATGTTTTCGAGGCATTAAAATTACAGGATGATTTACAGACCCAATATACAGGTGGAACGGTTTTTCATATATTTCTCGGGGAAAGTATCAACGATATAGAGAGTTGCAAAAATCTCGTAAAAAAAGTGGCTTATACATTTAAACTTCCCTATTATACGATTACTCCGACATTCAGTATTTGCCCTGTTCATGGTTATATTCCGGGGGAATATCAATTCTGTCCCTATGAGCACACGGAAGAAGAATTGAAAAGATACGGTATAGAAATAGAAATTTCAGAATAGGAGGAAAAATGGAAAAGGTAAAAGAGGCAAAGACGACAAAGAAAGTTTTGAAAGTTCCCGTTGAGACATACTCAAGGGTAGTCGGTTATTTTAGACCGGTTCAAAACTGGAACAAAGGCAAAAAGGAAGAATTCAAGATGAGGAAGGAGTTTGTCATCAAGTGATGCTGGTTGGAGGATTTCAGGGCACAACACTGATAGATTATCCGGGAAAAATTGCATCCACGATCTTTACTTGCGGATGCAATTTTAGATGCCCGTTTTGTCACAATCCGGAGCTTGTTCTTCCGGAGAAACATCAATTCCCATGTTCCGACGGAACTGAAGTGCTTAAAAAATTAGATGGAAGACAGGGATTTATCGAAGGGATTTGCATAACGGGTGGCGAACCTACGCTTAACAAAGATCTGCCGGATTATATCCGGTCGATTAAAGATATGGGGTTCTCGGTTAAGCTTGATACCAACGGTTACAAGCCGGAAGTTATTGAGGAACTGCTCCGAGATAATTTGATCGATGCAATTGCCATGGATTTCAAATCTTCATTTGAGAATTATTCCAAGGCATGTGGGACGGACATCGATATTGATTTGATCAAGGAATCGATAAAGATTATTATGAATTCCGGGATTCAATACGAATTCAGAACAACGGTTGTACCGGAATACGTGTCGGCGGAGGATATAGACAAAATAGTGGAGTATATTAAAGGCGCTGATTTCTACGCGTTGCAACAGTTTCACAAGGATAAGGTTTTGGCTCCCGATGTGGTGCCGGATATTCCATATGAAAAACAGTTTTTCTACGATATGTTGGAGAAGCACAAGGGTAAATTCAGGAAAATGGAACTCCGCGGCGTATTTTAATTTTCAGATCTTTTTCTACTAGAAATTATTTGAGCTTAAACGGATATTCGGTATGGGTATCGGTTTAATACAAGATTTCTCCCTTAGTTTTGGCTAAATAAGCAGCGCCGAGGATGCCGGCATTCTCGAGTAGTTCGGATTGTTTTATAACAATATTCGCATAGTCGGCGGTATAACAATAATTCTTTATCCCCCTTATGATATCGTTTTTTATGTAGGGGAAAAATCGTGATAGCCCACCTGCAAGAATGATTGTGTTTATATCTATTACAAGAAGAATGGCACCAATTGCCTTACCCAGTAAAAACGATACGTTCGAAAGGGCTTGCAATATGTCATTATCCCCGTTTCGAGCCATTTTCAATATCTCTTCCATAGGATACTCTTTCCCCTTTATTTCTTTAACGAGATTTGAAATCCCCGAAATGGAAAAGTAATTTTCCACGCATCCTTTTCTTTTACCACATGAGCAAGTGCTTCCGTTTTCGACAACATTAATGTGACCGAATTCTGCTGCAAAACCGTTATCGCCAATTAATAACTTATCTTTGTAAAATAACCCTCCGCCGATTCCTGTTCCGAGTGTTAAACATATAGCCGAATTAATCCCTTTTCCTGCACCGTAGATCATTTCACCGATTGTAACGATATTGGCGTCGTTTGTTATATATACCTCTGTTCCGGTTATTCCTTCGATTTTATCTTTAATAGTAATCCCGTTTAAAAACCCAAGGGAGGGGGAAGCGTATTTCATTATCATATTTTTATGATCGATAATACCGGGGATGCCGAGCCCCAAAGTTGTAAATTCATAATCGTTTTTTATTTTATTGAATAGTTCGAAAAACTCGATTAGGGTAGTAGGACTTTTGACGATTTTTCTTGCAATAACCTTATTTCTTGAAACAATACCGAGTTTTGTGAATGTTCCCCCTATATCGATTCCGGCAAAGATTTTACTACTGTGCATTGAAATTTAATACCTCTTTTTTAAGCCCCGTTGCGGAATTTATGAAACTGACACTGACATTGCGGTTTTTTATAATTATCTTGTTAAAAGATTGTGCTTGATTTCCCCTTGTTCTGTTTGTAGTTGCGGTTCCTGCCGTAATAAAATAGGTGTTTTCGAGTTTCCATATGTATGGGACATGTTTATGCCCGCTAATAACCATATGTATGTTGAGTTCTTTTATAAGTTCAAGAACATCTCCGGCATCTACGGGTATATGTCTTTCTCTTCCCGTTTTCGGAATTGGGATAAGGTGGTGATGTAAAGATAGTATCTTGATCTTATCATCATTATCGGCAAAAAATTTACGAATCATCGGATAGTTTTCTCTCCCTATGTGTCCGTCGTCGAGATCCGGTTCACTTGAATCAATGCCAAGGATGGCGACATTACCCGTTATGATGAATGTATTTCTCTTCCCAATGATGTTTTCGAATGTTATATAACCGGCGTTTCTTGAATCGTGATTACCGGGTATGATGAGTTTTTCTTTGCTTTTTATCGTTTTTAGATATTTTTTTACCGCTTGAAACTCAAAGTAGTGACCTTCACTTGTAAGATCTCCTGTCACGAGGAGAATATCGCATTTATCCTTGTTGATTATATTTGCTACGGAATTGCCTAATTTATCGAGGTAGTATGAACTGCCTAAATGCAGATCCGAAATATGATAGATGATCATTCGAACCTCCTTGTATGATTAATTTATAGAACATTTTCAGGCGAATGTCAAAGAAAAACAAACAGAATATGGAAAATAGGTACGGACATATTTACCAGTTTAAGGAGAGCGAGGTAAAGAGCAGTAAGAAAAGAAACAGTATCCGAAGGGAGCAATGGAAATAGAGAAGCCGGAATTCAACAGAAATATGGTAGCTCACCTCCTGCTCAGAGTGGTTGACTCCGGAATAAGGGGGCAGCGCCCATATTTCTCTGAAAGGAATTTTTAGCAAAATAAATAATAAATTTTCCTTGCAATGAATAATAAATTGTATTATACTGAATAGTGTAGCTTAAAGGAGGTTGTTATGTTAGGTAATTTTCCTTTATTCCCGTCACAAAAAGAAATTGTTAGGAAGATGTTGTGAAACGAGCGATTTTGATAATCGCAATTATCTTATCTTCGATTAGTTTTCCTATTATGGCAAATGCAAACGATTCCACAGAAGTAAACACAGCCAATCCTATATTAAAAAATGAAGAAGTGAAACTACCGTGGTATAAAGCGTTAAAGTATGAGATTGGCTATTCGGGAGGATTGTGCTATACGGGAAAGGATTTAATGAAATATACGGATTTTGATCCCCTGGCATTTGCAAATCCGTCAAATTACCTTTACTGGTCTTAATTCTGTAGAGGCAAGTGCAATATATCCTTTTGGAAATAAGAAAGGGATTGAAGTGGGAGTAGGGTATGGATGGGCGAGTATCCATCCAAGCAGATATGACAACTGGGAATTTAAATTACCCTTAATATTTTTAGGTTATAAACGAGGAAAAATTACGTTAAAGGGTAAATATATCTTTATAATTGCAAAAGATTATGGAAAAGTATCAGGCTCTATCCCAGGAGAAGGCAAAGGGAATGGATATAATCTTGCTCTGGGATATAAAATCAATAAATATATAAACTTTATTTTAAGTTTAGGGGGCGGAAGTTATTTAGCAAAGGAATACTACCCCAATCAAACTTCAGAATACAATGTTAATATGTGTTTTAATGGTATTGGGATTTCATTAAACTATGTTTTCAACCTAAAGGGAGGTGGAAAATAATATTTAAAAGAAGCTTTTTATTTATCCTTTTTATGCTTTTCTCAAAAGGTTTATTTGCGTCTGATGTGCCGATTTTAAGGAATTGAAACGAACCATGCGGTCTAAACCGCAAAAATCCCTTCGAATAAGGGGGAAGGAGGAACGATGAAAAAGTTTAACAAGTCTATTTTGGGCAAAAGCTATAGAATGTGGATTCTCATAGGACTGGTACTTGTGGTAATAATTATCGCTGGTCCCATCTATGGTCAGGGGCATGATTCCCTGAATGTCCGATTTGCCGTCAACTCATTAAGTGTCCCCAACACAATCAGGTTTACAACAGATTCCACAAATGTCAGGTTTGTCGGTAACTGGCCCTTTGGGTATTCGTATGCGGTTGCTTATGACCCGGAGCGGTCTCTCGGCTTTTGCGGCTCTGGTGGTGGAGTCTATATCCTTGACCTGTCAGACCCTTCCAATCCGGTGAAGATCTCCGAACAGGTCCATACCAGAGGGAGTGTAACAGGACTTTTTTACAACCAATCTGATTCTTTGCTTTATATTTCAGCAGGAGCTGCTGGACTTGAAATCTGGAATGTAAAAAATCCTTCTTCGCCCACCAAATTAGGAATATGCAATACTGACTATGCCTTTGGTGTTGCAGTCTCGGGTTCTTATGCTTATGTTGCTGATTATGATAGTTGTCTTCGGGTAATAGATGTATCGGATCCGACCACCCCCCATGAGGTCGGATATTGTGCTACTCCGGGCTGGACTAACGGTGTTGCAGTATCGGGGTCCTATGCCTATGTTGCTGATGATAACAAGGGGCTTCGGGTGATAGATGTCTCAGACCCAACCAATCCCCATGAGGTTGGTTTTTATGATACCCCGGACTATGCCGGGGGTGTTGCTGTCGAAGATTTCTATGCCTTTGTCGCTGATAATAATGATGGGCTTCGTGTTATAGATGTATCGGATCCGACCAACCCCCATGAGGTCGGGTATTATGATGATATCCCGGGCTATGCTATTGGTGTTGCGGTCTCGGGCTATTATGCCTATGTTGCCGGTTATAGTGCTGGGCTTCGAGTGATAGATGTCTCGGATCCGACCAGTCCCCAGGA
>JAACEC010000060.1 GCA_011682715.1 Pseudomonadota bacterium | reverse complement strand
TCGTGGTTTGAAGATAAAATAGCCAAAGCAATAGGCGACGGCATAATCGATTTTGTTAAAAATTATGAGTTTAAAATATATGGAAGAAAATAGAGAAAGACCGATTGGCATATTTGATTCCGGTGTCGGGGGTTTAACGGTCGTTAAACAGATATTGAAAGAATTACCAAATGAGAATATCGTTTATTTCGGGGATACGGCTCGTGTGCCTTACGGGACAAAATCGAAGGAAACAATTACACATTTTGCAATGCAGGATGTGAGATTTCTGCTTTCATTTAATGTAAAAATAATCGTTGTTGCATGTAATTCCGTTTCATCAAACAGTATAGATATATTAAAAAGAAAATTTTCTTTGCCTGTAATCGGTGTGATTGATGCAGGAGCCGAAGCGGCTTGCAGTTATACCAGGAATAGAAGAATCGGTGTTATAGGTACCGATGCCACCGTTGAAAGTAACGCATATCAAATGAAAATCGAGGGAAAATGCTCTGCTAAAAATATATTCGCAAGAAGCTGCCCTCTGTTTGTCCCGCTTGCCGAAGAGGGATTCACCGAGGGAAAGATTCCCGGAATGATTGCAGAAAAATATTTAACGGAGATAAGGAAAAAACAGATTGATACGCTTATTCTCGGATGCACGCATTATCCGCTTCTGGCAACAACGATTCAGAATGTTATGGGAGAGGATGTGACATTGGTTGATCCGGGAGTAGAGGTGGCAAAAAGGGTAAAAAAATACCTTACTGAAAACGAGCTATATAACGATTCATCCTATAGGGGCAATTCTAAATTTTATCTCAGTGATATCCCGAGGCACTTCGAAAAGGTCGCTGAGAATTTCCTGGGAGGTCCCATTCCTTCACCCGTAAAGGTTACGATAGAAGACTATTAATCAAAAGTTCGGGAAATGTTTGCTTTTCGCCGTTCCGTTTTCAATGTAATATTCGTCATTTTTGTAGTAAAGTTTTAATTGTAAATCCGAAATAGAGTTGGGTAACGAATCATTATGTTCCAATTTGTAGCTGTTAATAGTTGATCTGATTTTCATGAGGTCGGATAGAACCCGAGCTTTTTTAGGTAAATTTGGTATTGTTTTAGTATACGTTTCCTTTGTTTTCTTGTTGCATGAAACAAGGACAAGGCATGTTACCAGGATTATTAGAATCTTTTTCATTTATTACCTCCTCTTCGAATTTATATTATAGTGTTCATTGCACCATTTGTCAATTATTCTTACTTTTTGAGGGCAATTGTATAGACAAACTTACAACTATTTTGAGCACCAATAGATTCCCCTCTGTAGAGGGAATGCCACGAAGTGGAGGATGTATCTCCCGAGTTTCTTGCATAGGAATGGAGTTTATCCATGGAGTTTATCCGCCATAGCTTTAGCGTAGGCGGGTAGCCTTGGCGCAGGAAGGAAGCCTTGGCGTAGGCGGGGTGTATAATTTTTTGGATTTATTCCATTAACTTGGTCATTCTGAAATTTTTTCAGAATCTCTAAGCCCTTGAAATAAACTCAGCATTACATTACTTGTTTCAGTAACTTGTTCTCGGAATAATAGGAATAAAAAAGCATTTCTACATTTTTTTGTTTCAATTAACTGGTTAATATGTCCGTACCTATTTACCAAATTTAAAGAATTCCCTTGACATTGCATATTATATAAAGTATAATACAATAACGTTCTGTATGTTCCCCAGATAGGAAGTTGTTCTTTGAAATTGGGGAACGTAGCTGAATGGCTCGGATGGTAAAGGATTGGTGGGCAATTCTGTTCCACCGGGTTAGGTGATTGACCAAAGGTTGGTTGATGGTCGTTAATCAATTTATTGCATTGGTTGGTTTGCGGTTCTGTTAAAGCAATGCAGCTTAAAGGAGTTACTTAAATGAACATTTATGTCGGTAACATCTCTTACAATCTCACAGAAGATGAGTTAAAAGAAGCCTTCGCAAAGTATGGTGAAGTGACAAGCGTTAAAATCATTTCGGATAAATATTCCGGAAGATCAAAGGGATTCGGTTTTGTCGAAATGAGCGTCGATGCTGATGCGGAAAAAGCAATTAATGCTTTGAATGAAACAGAATTGAAAGATAGAAATATTAAAGTTATGAAAGCCCACCCGAAAAAAGAGTATCCACGCAACGAACGTAGATATTAATTTAATATTCAAATAGTAAAAAGAGCCTATTGAAAGATAGGCTCTTTTTTTATTTTACAAAAAACGGATAAGAAAAAACCTCCCGAAAGAGAGGTTTTTGAGCGGGGCCGACGAGATTCGAACTCGCGACTTCAGGCGTGACAGGCCTGCGTTCTGACCAAAACTGAACTACGACCCCATTCCAAAGTGAGTATATCAAAAAAGTTATTTCTTGTCAACAGTTTTCGATATGTTGTTTGAAAGGGAACTCTTTTTGTTTTTGTAATCGGTGATATAAAATCCATGACCTTTGAAAATAACACCGCCGTTGTTTTGAGAGATTGTCTTTGAAGCAAGTGCACCGCATCTGGGGCACTTTTCGTCTGAATTATCACTCATCTTTTTGAATACGTCAAATACGAAACCGCATTTGGAACACTTATACGAATATGTAGGCATAAACTACCTCGCTTTGCGGTAAAGGGGCGATAAGATCGCCCCTTTGCTATAATACTTTTTATCAGTTAGTACATTCCGCCCATGCCGCCGCCGTACGGATTTGCTCCAGCAGCCGCAGCACCCATGTCATTTTTCTTTCCCTCTTCGGGGATGTCCGTAATGAGTGTTTCGGTTGTGAGCAACATCGATGAAATACTTGCGGCATTTTGTAATGCACTTCTTGTAACTTTTGTAGGATCGATAACACCCGCTTTCACGAGATGTTCGAATTTATCTTTGGCAACGTTATAACCTATGTAAACACCTGCTTTTTTAACTCTCTCTGTAACTATGGATGATTCGAGACCGGCATTTGTTACAAGTTGTCTTAAAGGAGCTTCGAGAGCTCTTGCAACGATTTGTGCACCGATTTTTTCGTCGCCCTTTAATTTGCCGGCTAATTTCTCAACGGCAGGGATCGATCTTATGAGTGCCACACCGCCGCCGGGAACGATACCCTCTTCAACGGCAGCTCTTGTTGCGTGAAGAGCATCTTCGACACGAGCTTTTTTCTCTTTCATTTCGACTTCAGTAGCCGCTCCGATCTTTATAACAGCGACTCCGCCGGCTAATTTTGCCAATCTTTCCTGTAATTTTTCTTTGTCGTAATCTGATGTTGATGCCTCTATTTGTGCTTTAATTTGGGCAATTCTTGCTTTTATTTCTTTAATATCACCCTGACCGTCCACGATTGTCGTATTTTCTTTGTCTATTTTTATCTTTTTGGCTTTTCCGAGGTCATTTATTGTTGCATTTGCGAGTTTCAAACCCTTTTCTTCGGAAATAACCTGTCCACCGGTAACAATTGCTAAATCCTCAAGCATTGCTTTCCTTCTGTCACCGTAACCGGGAGCCTTTACCGCTACTGCTGATAAAGTTCCTCTGATTTTATTCACGACGAGTGTCGCAAGAGCTTCACCTTCGATATCCTCGGCAACGATAAGGAGAGGTTTTCCCTGTTGTACTATTTTCTCGAGTAACGGGAGAATATCTTTCATTACACTGATTTTCTTATCGTAAATCAAAATATAAGGGTCATCGAGTTCTGCAATCATCTTTTCGGCATTAGTCACAAAATAAGGTGAAATATAACCGCGGTCGAATTGCATACCTTCAACGATGTCAAGTTCCATGTTAAATCCTTTTCCATCTTCAACGGTAATCACACCGTCTTTTCCGGCTTTGTCCATTGCATCTGAAATGATGTTTCCTATTTCTTCATCGTTGTTAGCCGATATGCTTCCTACCTGAGCTATTTCCTTCTTATCGGAGACCGGTTTTGATATTTTATTGAGTTTTTCAACTACGGTGTTAACCGATTTATCGATACCTTTTTTAAGTTCCATGGGATTTGAACCTGCGGTTACCATTTTCAATCCTTCGGAGTAGATCGATTTGGCGAGAAGTGTTGCAGTTGTGGTTCCGTCACCGGCAACGTCACTTGTTTTCGATGCGACCTCTTTGACCATTTGTGCACCCATATTCTCAAAAGGATCTTTCAATTCGATCTCTTTTGCTACTGTAACACCGTCTTTTGTTATGGTGGGAGCACCGAATTTTTTATCTATTGCAACGTTTCTTCCTCTGGGACCCAGTGTAACGATAACTGCATTTGCCAGTTTATTTACACCGCTTAATATTTTTCTTCTTGCTTCTTCTGAATAAAGTATATCTTTTGCCGCCATATTTACCTCCGCTATTTTTTAACAATGGCCAGGATATCATCTTCAGCCATAATTATGTATTTTTCGCCTTCCAATTCGATTTCCGTTCCGGCATATTTACTGAAAATTATCGTATCGTTTACTTTTATCGGCATCGGTTCGTCATCTTCCGAGACTTTTGCTACTGCGATAACCTTTCCCTGTTGTGGTTTTTCTTTAGCTGTATCAGGGATAATTATTCCACCCTTAACAACTTCTTCCGGTTCGATTCTTTGCACTAAAGCTTTTCTGTTGATAGGTACTATTTTCATATCAACCCTCCTGTTTTATTAAATGGTTACATCAAAACTAAACATTACGTACCAAAAAACTTAAACTAAACCTATTGTTTTCAAAAATCTACTGAAATATAATAGCAATAATTCCGTTTGTCAAGTCTTTTTATGCTAAAATTTATACTATTGTTATAGTTTTTGAAGTACGGTTCTAATTATTAGAACTGTGAAGAAAGTTTATTAATGTTTCAGTTAAATAAAAGGGGAAATAAAAAATGGGCGAAACAGGACTTGAACCTGTGACCCCCTGCGTGTAAGGCAGGTACTCTCACCATCTGAGCTATTCGCCCTCTCGAGTGTAAAATAGCATAAACCGCCATGTATGTCAATAGAAAACGTAGAGAAAGAGTTGTGAAAATTGTAAGTAATTGTACAACCGGTGCGGGAATAAAATTGTTTCTTGAAAAAAACATTCAAATGTATTATATTGTTGATATGAAAAAGGTTATATTCATAGCAATTATCGTGTTAAGTGTCCTTTGGGGTTGTTCGAAAAAAGAGAGTTTTTCGACATACATCTCTACAAAAAAAATCATAGGTAAAGCTGTTGTAAAAAATTATCCGAACAGTAGATATCCTAAAACGATATTCGGGTTCAAATCGTATAACATGATTAGGAAAAACTATTTGTTCCCCATTCCTGAGGATATGAGGGCTTACGGTTTAAAAGCAGGTGATACTGTTAATGTTTTGGAGCACGTGAAGTTTGGTATTCAGTCCAACAGATATAATTTTTATCTTCTTGAAAAGAGGGGGAAATACGTTTATGTTAACGGAAGATGCATTGAATAATATATCGATTTGAATTGTAAAACAATAAATAATAAAGGAGGAAAAATGAACGTAGGTGAGAATGAAACGTTAAAAATGCCCGAAAATACAACAGAAGAAAGTAAGTACAATTTTATCGAGGATCTGAAGCAAATCTGGAATATAATCGTTTCTCCCAATGAAACATTCGCTTATATAAATGAAAAACCGACCTGGTGGCTACCTCTGACAACATTAATTATAATATCCATCGGTTATATATTGGTAACGTTTCCTTCCATAATAATTCCTGAGAAGATAAGTACGATAATGTCGAATCCCGCTATCCAAAATTTGACGGATGCACAGAAAGCAAAGATACTATCTACATCCAACATACTGATCCGATCGATTATAGGAGCAATCATTTCAACTCCTATTTATCTCCTTCTTAAAGGGGTTATTTTTTACTTTGCGATTATCGTTACAGGTTATGAAATCAAATTCAGAAAAATGTTCTCTCTTACCGTCTGGGCGGGAATTATTACATCATTGGGAATCGTCGTAAAAACAGCCTTAACGGTGATCAAACATTCGTCGAATGTCTATACGAGTTTAGCTG
>JAACEC010000059.1 GCA_011682715.1 Pseudomonadota bacterium | reverse complement strand
CCAGGTATGTCCGGGGAGATCCGACAAATAAAGGTCTTTATGGTGTAGCAGGTTCCCCGGTAATAAGAGATATCAACGGAGATGGTTCGAAAGAGATTATTGTAGGTACCACAAACGGAGATATCTATATTTGGGAACCAAACGGAACCGGATTTTTCCGCAGTGATGGTTTGTTTGCAGAAAGGGGAGGAGATAATTGGGATTTAAATGTCGTATCCGCTCAAGATCCGGATCAAGACAGTATATACACTATCTATGCATTATCAAGAACCGGCGTATTTTATGGATTTAGCACTACACAACATGATTCGGATTCCCTTGCAATTTCTATTCCGGGAACACCGGACACCCTACTCGGAGGAACTTATTACCAGCCAACTGTTGGAGAAATAGGTCCCTATCAAGGAAAAGACATTACTCTTGTTGCCGGTTATGCACTTTACCTTTTCAATGATAGTTTGTCACTGTACCCGAACTTTCCCATACAACTAAAAGCTAATGTTTTTGTCTCGCAACCCATTCTTTACGATGTGGATAATGATGGTTACAAGGATATTATTTTGTCCATCGGTGATTCCGTTTTTTGCTATAATTATGGTGGAAACCTATTAGACAACTACCCGTACAAATTCGGTACGGCAATGCAATCCTCTCCTGTAGCCGGCATATTGAACGATACTCCTTATGTTTTTGTCGGGACAGGTGATCTTACAATTACTGCTTTCTCAATTTACGGAAACAAAATGAGAGGTTTCCCGATTGAAACGGAGGACAATTTCTATTGTGCACCTTCAATTAAAGATTCCGTTCTTGCTGCCTCCGACTATACATCAAACACATATCTCTGGAAAATCCCCTTACAAGCATCTCTATGGCCTTCTATTTACCATGATTTTCAACACACCGGTGACGCCGAATTTCCTCTTTCACATACAATGGGTATGAATAGGAAAATGCTTTTATCTCACAAAAGAAATGCAAAAATTTGGGTATCCTACTCCAAAGACATCCTCAGAATAAGCGGACTCCTCGGTAGAGGAATTTACGATATAAAAATATTCGATCTGTCTGGTAGAACTATTCATTACAAACGTATCTCTTCTGATAAGTTGAAATTGTTATGCAATAAAAACGGAGTCTATTTTATTAGGATAGACTCCGATAGAATGCAATACACAGGAAAATTTTTATTTCTGAAGTAATTAATTCTCTCCTCAAAGGGAATCGCTATACTCTTCCCTCTCTTAGCAGATTCGTATATGGCGAGAATCAATTCCAACGATTTTCTTCCGCTTCTTCCGTCGGTCTGCGGTTCGGCTTTCCCTTCAAGAACATCAATAACATTTTTATAGTAACCGAGATGTCCGAATCCGTAAACGCTAGTCGTTTCGTAATCCGCCTGCATGGCTATCTTGTCATCATCGTCATAATCCTCAAATTCCCATTTCTCGATTTTATTAACGGCTACTCCGCCTATTTTTACCGTGCCCTTTTCTCCGATTATAGTAATTGAACCTTCCCAATTCTTCGGATATGTCAACATCGTCACCTGAATTACTCCGATTGCTCCCTGTCTGAATTTCAACACAGCAGCTCCGGTATCTTCGGTTTCTATTTTTCTTGCAAGCGTAGCTGTAAAAGCCGATACTCTGTCAACCGGTCCAACTAACCACTGAATCAGATCAACATAGTGGCTCGCCTGATTCATAAATGCACCACCGTCAAATTCCCATGTTCCTCTCCACTTTGCCATATCGTAGTAACTCTGGGGTCTGGTCCAAAAGACAGTAGTATTTGCAAAATAGATCCTACCGAATCGTCCCTTGTCAATTGCTTTTTTAAGAAGAGCAATTCCCTGATTGAGCCTGTTCTGCTTCACAACAAAGAGATGAACATTGTTTTTGTCACAGGCGTGTATGAGTTCATCGGCTTCATGAAGATGCGTTGCCATTGGCTTTTCCGTCAACACGTTTATCCCTCTGTTCGCTACCTTGATTCCAATTTGCGGATGTAATCCACTGGGGGTACATATACTGACAAGGTCTAATTTCTCATTGTCTAACATTTCGATATAATCTTTATAGTAAGGCACATTGAATCTGTTTGCGACTTCTTTTGCCTTATCCTCGATTATATCCGAAACCGCAACCAATTCTATTCTATCGTTTAGTTTTTCAACCACATCGAGGTGTTTCTTCGAAATTCTTCCGCATCCGATAAGACCTAATTTTATCATAACAACTCCTTTTAACAAGGTATCACATCAATTTTCTCATTTTTAACAATTCCCTTTCCCCTCGCTTCCGAAACTTTTTGATTATATATTGTAATTATCGATAGGAATCTATCAATTATTCCCTTATCTTCAAATTTCTTCATGTGAAATAGTTCATTCAATTCCCTAATTTCCTCTTCGATTCCCTCTTTTACAAAAGTTCTCTCTTTTTCATCTTCAAGGTAATCTGCATTATCACAGATCCCTTCCAGTATTGCAAGTTGCTCTTCTATTCTCACCAAATATTTATCTTTCATGCAATTTAAGCAAACGGGGCGAGTAAAACTCACCCCGTAACCGTTTTATAATGTCTTATCGATTATTTTGACACCTTCGAGAATCGTCTCTTTCGAAACATCCAAAGTGGGTCTGAATCTTATGGATTTTTCACCGCAAGGTAAAACGAGTAATCCGTTTTTCCACAGGTTGTGAAGAGCATCGTTTCTCTCTTCCGTGGAAGGTAGATCAAAGGCACACATAAGTCCCTTCCCTCTCACATTGGACACATCTTTATGCTTCTCCGCAATTTTACCAAGTTCATTGAGTAACAAGTCTCCCATTTTTGCAGCATTTTCAACGAGGTTATCCTCTTCTATGATCTCAAGGAATCTCTGAGATCTAATCATATCCGCGAGATTACCACCCCATGTCGAATTAATCCTCGAGCTTTCTTCGAATACATTATTTTTAACTCTATCGACTTTTTCGCCGACCATTATACCGCAAACCTGTGCTTTCTTTCCAAAACAAATAATATCGGGTTCCACGTCAGCATGCTGATGAGCCCACCATTTTCCCGTAAGTCCCATACCCGATTGAACTTCATCAACTATGAACATAAGATCATTTTCATCGGCTATCTTCTTAAGGTTCTGCAAAAACTCCGGTCTGAAATGATTATCTCCGCCTTCTCCCTGTACCGGTTCGATAATTATCGATGCAATGGTATCCCCGTATGTTTTTATTGCCTGATCAATTTCTTCGTAGGCTTTGTTTTCCAGAGCCTTTACTTCATCAATATGCTCCTCCAATGGGAATGTTATTTTGGGGTTTGTAATTCTTGGCCAATCAAACTGGGGAAAGAATTTTGTTTTTCTCGGATCGAATGTGTTTGTAAGAGAAATAGTGTAACCTGTCCTTCCGTGAAAAGCCTGTTTGAAATGTATGACTTTATCGGCTTCTTTAACGATTCCTCTCTCGAAATTCAAACGGGTTTTCCAGTCAAAAGCGGTTTTCAATGCATTTTCAACAGCCAATGCACCGCCGGAAACAAAGAATAGATGTTTCATATATTTCGGCATTGCTATTCTGGCAAAAGTATCTACAAATTCGGCCATTTCAACGGTATAAATATCCGAGTTGGAGGGTTTAACGATGGCTAATTTGCCGATTTTTCTTATGAATTTTGCATTGTTCATTTTGGGATGATTCATGCCGAGTGGATTGGAGGCAAAGAAGGAAAAGAAATCTATGTACCATTTTTTGTTTTTGGAATCGTAAATTTTTGCCCCTTTACTCTTTTTCACATCAAGAACAAAATCAAGTCCATCGGCAAGCATGTACTTGCCTATCGTTTCGTGTACCTTTTTGGGTGTAATCTTCATAATCACAACTCCTTTTTAAATTTTCTCGGATTCTATCATATTAAACAATTAAAGTCAAATATAATCTATTCTATACCTGTTTAATTCATAGATTGATTCGCTTTTGTCAAAATCATATATGTAAACCTCATCGACTAAAAGGTGCGGATCAACAATGAACTCGGTCATAAGGTTATCCTCCTGGACTTCCTCTTCAAGATAATCAATATGTTTTCCCTGCACATATCTCTCAAATTCCTCGTTACAAATGATTCCAAGTTTTCTCCCACTGTAGGAGGAGCCATTACGTTTGAACCATCTTATGAGTTCCATAAATATGACATCTTTACCGATAATCCATCCCGTCCCCTTGCAAACATTACAGGGCTCGTAAATCGTTGTGCTGGAGACATCCCTTACTCTCTTCCTTGTCATCTCTATCAAACCAAGGGGGCTCATTTCAAATATAAACGGTTTACTTTTATCGTTTCTTATAAAACTCTTAAATTCTTCAAACAGTTTCTTTTTATGTTTTTCGCTGTCCATATCTATAAAATCGATTACAATTATACCGCCGATGTCTCTCAATCTCAATTGCCTCGCTATCTCCTTTGCGGCTTCACAATTGGTTCTCAGAATCATTTCCTCGTGTTTAGTTTTTAATCCGCTTTTACCGCTATTCACGTCTATGGAAATCAGAGCTTCCGTAGGTTGAATTACGATATTCCCGCCCGAGGGCAACGGAACCATCATTGAATACATCAACTTTAATTCTTTATCTATGCCGTATTCACGGAACAAATCCGCATTTTCCTTTAAAACAAGTGTTTTGGCAAGTTTTGGTTCAGTGTAATCCAAGTATTCTCTCAATTTTTCATAAAATTCTCTCGAATCAATTACACATTCGGAAATTCCATTGGAAAATATGTCCTTTATAAGTTTATCAAATAGATTCGAATCGGTATAGATCAATGCCGGCGATTTCTGTTTTTCAGCATCTTTTATGATGTTGTACATCCTTACCTGCAATTTTTTTACCTCTTCGTCGATCTCTTCAATTGAATGTCCCTGAGCCGAGGTACGGAGAATCAACCCCATCTCTTTCGGCCTTATCTCCTTTGCAATCTTAAACAATCTTATTCTCTCTTTTCTGTTTTTTATCTTTTTGGATATACCGATCTGCTTTGTGTTTGGCATTAGGACAATATATCTGCCGGATATTGAAATATTCGTTGTTAATCTCGCACCCTTTGTACTTATCGGCTCTTTTATGATTTGTACCAAAATCTCATTCCCGTTCTTTAACTTTAATGGATTTATTGATGTTTTTAGCGGAATAGACTTAAAATCCTCATTTAGAAACTGCTTATCCGACATCTGATTAAAGGGTAAGAATGCCCCTTTCTCGAGCCCTACATCAACAAATACGGCCTTCAACGATCTGTTAACAGCAATAACCTTTCCTTTGTAAATGTTGTCCATAATACTTATGTCGCTTCCACTCTCGATATAGAATTCAACAAAAGTCCCGTCCTCCAGAACGGCTATCCTTAATTCATCAAATGTTTTGCTTATAATAATTGTTTTCTTCATATTTTTCATATTACACCCATAGGTGTTAAAATATTATCTCCATTTCTAATAAATAATCCTTTTCTAACTATCTTTCGATCCAAAATTACTTCTCTGTCTGTATTTAGCAAAAAAGCGAACAGATCCAAAATGTTAATATTAATATCTTTAAGCAAATTCAAACCTATTTCGAATGTACCGTCGTTTTTATACGAATAAATGTACCTCGATAGGTCAAAATCTCTTATTTTTCCATTCTTTTCCGTATGCATTACACTTACAAGTCTACTCTCATCAATTTTGATATCCCCTGATATTTCGTAAATTGCCAGATTTATGGCAGAGTTGAGGGATTCCACTCGTTGTTTTATAATCCTTGCTTAAGTTGCAAAAAATCGGGTAAAAAACCGTCAATGCTTTTTACCAAATCATCGGAAAACATATACTCCAATTCCATATCAAAATACTCGTTTATACCGGTTACCCCTATGGGGAGAGGTGGTCCAAAGGCAAGATTCATCTTAGGATTGAAGCCTTCGCTGTATTTTACAGGTAAGTTTGTTCTTATTATCGCCCTTTTGAACAATCTTATGGTATCAAGATGTGATATAAATTTTCCGACGCCACTTTTCCTGTAACGTATCCTGATTCTGGGTTTATAACTTGAACCTTTCAATCTTACTTTCGGTTTTCTCGGTACAAACGGTTTGTACTCTTCACCGACTTTCCTTTTCATCTCCCCTGCAATACTACCGTCACAAAGACCACATACATGACAAACATCTCTTCTGCAGTCGGATGTTGTTTTACCGTTCTTTGCATTTTCGTATTCTTTTTCGAGAAATTTTTTATCTACAAATTCCATAAATCCCCACGGTAATCCCTCATCAATTTTATTCAGATAAATTTCCGGTTTTATATTATTTTTTGTAAAAGCTTTTTTCCACAGAGAGTAATCAAATGTTTCCGTCCATGCACTCATCCTTTCTCCACTTTTCCAAACATCAATTAGAACATCGTTTAGCTTCTCGTCACCTCTTGCAAATACCCCCTCCAGAAAAGCCACTTCCGGTTCTCTGAATGAAATCGAAACGTTTCTGGCTCTAAGATTGTGCAATATCATATTTTCGCGTCTCTTCACCTCGTCCATGGAGATCTGTTGCTCCCTCTCAAAAGGGGTAAAGGGACGGGGAATAAACGGTGATATTGTCACTTTTATACTTTTTCTGCGCCATCTGCTACCGATTTTATTAAGTAGTTCCGGAATAGCCAGTATATCTTCATCCGTTTCAGTGGGGAGTCCTATCATAAAATATAATTTTACCCTTTTCCAACCCAATTGAAATGCCAAATCAATCCCTCTTTCTATCGAATCTTCCGGGTAATCTTTGTTTATTACATCTCTTAATCGCTGAGTTGCCGCTTCAATGGCAACGGTTATGGAACTTTTGCGAACATTTTTAATAAGATTAAGTAGTTCTTTGTCAAGGGTTTCTATCCTTAGTGACGGAAGGGATACGGAAACCCTTTTCTGTCTGAACTGCTCCATCAGTTTAAACATCAGACTCTTCAATCCCCTGTAATCCGATGCGGAAAGAGAAAGGAGTGAAATCTCATCAAACCCCGTGTTGTCAAAAATTTCTCTTGTAGCTCTCAAAGCTTCATCTTCCGGTATCTCTCTAACCGGTCTGTAAATAATACCCGCCTGACAAAAACGACATCCTCTCGTACATCCCCTCGCTATCTCGAGAGTCATTCGATTCTGAGTGATATTAATCAAAGGCACTATCGGTTTTAGCGGAATATACTCATATTTCATGGCAGGGATGCTTCTTCGAACTACTTTACGGCTTATTCCCGGAACATACACCCCTTCAACTTCTGCGAGACGTTTTAGAATCTCTTCCCTTTTGGCTTTTTCATCTTTCCCCTTTGCAATTATGTCGAGAATTTCGATTATTCCCTCCTCGGCTTCTCCGATAAAGAAAAGATCGCATATTTCTTTTACCGGAAGCGGATTGTAAACACAGCTCCCACCGGCTATAATAATAGGATCCCCTTCCCCTCTCTCTTCTCTTTTAAAAGGAATATTCGCAAGATCGAGCATTGTCAGAATATTCACATAATCCAGTTCATACTCAAGGGTAAACCCGAATAGATCAAAATCGGAAATACGACTTTTTGTTTCAAGTGAAAACAGAGGAGTATCTGTCTCCCTCATCAACTTTTCCATATCTTTAGCCGGAGCAAAAACACGCTCACACAAATATTCCGACAAATCATTTATAACATGGTATAAAACTTGAATCCCCTGGTTGGACATTCCGATCTCATAAACATCCGGATAGGCAAGAGCCATTTTGACTCTTGCCTTCTCCTTCAGAACTATATTTTCTTCATGCCCCAGGTACCTTCCCGGTTTCTCAACATGGGGCAAAAGTTTTTCAATATCTACCCGCATCTATTTAAATGTCTCTACCTTCCTCATCAACAATTTCCACTCTCTGTCGACATTTCCCTGAATTACCTTGTAATCATCCTCTTTAAGATGGCGGAATCTACCCTGAATTTTCAGATATTCACCTACAGGTTTCGGATTTTTCACATTGATGTTTAATTTGTAATGAACACCATTTTCAACCTCATATATGGGAAATACCCTCGTTTGAACCGCAAGTCTCGCCGATTCGATACTGAGTTCCGGTGGCATCTTCCATCCTGTAGGACACGGTGCAAATATGTGAATAAGTTTAAATCCTTTTGTGTTTTTCGCTTTTTCGAATTTCTTAATCAAATCTTCGGGATACGCTACGGATGCAGTGGCAACAAAAGGTATTCTATGAGCAGCAAGTATCTCTACAAGATCCTTTTTTGGTCTATCTTTCGGATGATTTGCCGGAGTCGTCGTCGTCCAGGCTCCATATGGCGTTGCCGATGATCTCTGTATACCTGTGTTCATATACGCTTCATTGTCGTAAACGACATAGAGTATGTTATCGTTTCTTTCGGCAGCACCGCTTATTGCCTGAAATCCAATATCAAACGTTCCGCCGTCTCCTGCCCAGGCAACAACATTCACATCGTCGATTCCCTGAGCAACTAGCCCCGCTTTTAATCCCGACGCCGCAATGGCAGCCGTTTCAAATGCCGTGTGGAAAAGAGGGACCGATACAGCCGAGTAGGGCCATGGACCGTCTATAACACTCCAGCAACAAGCCGGAATGGCTAACATCGTTTTCCTACCGAACACCTTTAGCATATATCTCATCGCCAAAGCACCGGCACATCCCTGACATGCCAGATGCCCCGAGGACATTATCTCTTCTTTCGGAATAGTCAGTTTACTCATAGTTTTACCCCCTTCCAGAGGATTTCACTCTCAGGTTTATCTTTTTTTATTGCATCGTCCATAATCTCACGTATGACTTTAGGAGTCACGTCTCTTCCACCGAGACCCGCAATGTAACCGAACATAGGCGGTTTGTTCCCGGTGTAATTGTAGAAAGCTCCTTTTACCTCATCAAAGAATATTCCGGTTTTACCGAACGATATGTTTCTGTCTATTACGATAACTTTTTTCTTTCCTCCGATGACCCTTACGATCTCTTCGGTAGGAAACGGTCTGAACACTCTTATTCTGAGCAATCCTACTTTCTGTCCGGCTTCCCTCATCTCATCTATCACAGCTCTCGCAGTACTTGCAACCGTTGCAGAAGCCACGAGTATTGTATCGGCATCTTCGGTCCTGTATTCTTCCACAAGTCCGTATTTTCTTCCGAACATCTTACCAAATTCTTTACCCTCTCTTGTAATGACCTCTTTTGCTTTATCCATGGATTCCTGCATTTTATACCTGAACTCCATGTAAACATCGGGGCTTGTGAGCGCTCCGAATGAACGGGGATCATTTATATCCATTTTAATTTCGGGCTTATAGGGAGGAAGGAATTTATCCACCTCTTTAATGTCGGGGATATCAACGCCTTCGGCAGTGTGTGATAAGAAAAATGCGTCAAGGATTACCATTGTGGGAAGGTTCACCTGTTCGGAAACTTTATAGCCAAGTATAATGGAATCGAGAACCTCCTGGTTATTCTGACAATATATTTGCATCCATCCCGTATCTCTTGCGGAAAGAGAATCATTTTGATCCGTCCAAATTGTCCATCCGGGAGCCATAGCCCTGTTCACATTCGCCATAACTATGGGAAGTCTCGCTCCTGCCGCCCAATGAAGCATCTCATGCATCAGAGCAAGTCCCTGTGACGATGTGGCGGTGAATGCTCTCGCTCCTGATGCAGAAGACCCTACCGTCGAAGCCATTGCCGAATGTTCGGATTCAACTTTTGTAAAAATTGCATTCGATTCACCGTTTGCAGTCATTTCCGACAGTCTCTCTATAATTAGTGTTTGCGGAGTAATCGGGTAAGCAGCTATTGTTTGCACCCTGCTTAATAATGCTCCGTAAGACACCGCATGATCACCAAGTATTACCTTTTTCATCTTTCTTCCTCCACCATGTCTATACATTTCACCGGGCATTCGTGTGCACAAATACCACAACCTTTACAATAATCGTAATTAATCTTAGGCGGTGTGTTTTCGTCTGTAAAATCTATAGCGGCATCCGGGCAAAATTTCCAGCATATAAAACACTTTATACACTTTGATTCATCTATAACAGGCTTTAGATTTCTCCAACTTGCCGTTTTATTATGTGCCATACTCCCCAATGAAGCTGACATTTCCGGCATGTCCGAAGCACCTTTGATTTTAATTTCCTTTTTACTGTGTTTCATCTTTATGCCTCCTCGCTGAATTTTACCAAATCATAAGCTTCATTTGCAGCTTTGACATTCGCCTCTGCTTTTATGGGAACAAATTCCTTTATCCCCTCCGCGAGTTCCTTTTTCGTGGCAACATCCAATACTCTGATTATAGCACCTAAAATAGCCGTATTGACTATGGGAGCGACTTTACTGCCCAAACGGTTATCAACCGCTATCTTTGTAGCATTCACGGTAGCCACTTTAAATCTTTTTTTAAACTCTGTAAATGAATCCGGACTTTTCTCCGTATTGATTATTATCCATCCGCCATCTTTCAATCCTTTGGTAATATCAATGGTATGCAGCAATGTTGGGTCTAATACAATTACATGATCGGGATCATAAATCTTCGATCTTACCACAATAGGTTCATCGGATATACGAGTAAAAGCTTTTACGGGAGCACCCCTTCGTTCAACCCCGAATTCCGGGAATGATTGGACATACTTTCCCGCTTTAGAAGCGGCAGATGCAAGTGCCAACGAAGCCTTTACGGCTCCTTGTCCGCCCCTTCCGTGAATTAAAATCTCTATCATTATACCTCCTTTTGGAAATCTACAATTTTATCTGAATTGCTTTCTTCTATACGTTTCTTGAACAATTCTATATCATAATTTTGTAAGTTTTCATCATCCTTAAAATATTCTTTAAATTCCCCTTGCAATGTAATATATTTTCCCTTCATTTTAGCAATAACTTCTTCATTTTGGTTAGTAACCTTTCCTTCAACATAAGTTAACAATCCGTTTGATTTTACTGTTCTTGCGGAAACCTTTATTTTCTCCCCCACAATCGCTGTTTTTTTGTATCTTACAGAAATCTCTCCTGTGACACAGTTTTTCCATGTATTTATAAATGTAGCCCAATACCCCACTTCATCTAGTAATGTGGCTATTACACCCCCGTGCAAATTAATATCCGCACCTATATACTCTCTCTTTACATCAAAATCTATATTAACATAGCCGTTTTCGAAATATGGTTTTGCCTTCAAACCTTTCTCATTTAACCTTCCGCAAACGTAACAATACTTATATGTAGGAAAATAAACTCTCATTTTCTATCAAAATAGATACTTTTACTTGAAACGGATACGGGGATTCCGGTAAAACATTTAATCCCTTTCGGAAATATACCCAATTCATTTGCGGTTCTCGCTACAGAGTACATAACACGGTTGTCTACATGAAACTTCGATGCCGTTTCTGCTGCTGCACCTGTTGCTATACCGACATCAATTATATTGAACGTGCAATATGAATCATGCTTCTTATTCTCTTCGCAATCCTTATAATCACAAAAATCACAATTCTTTATTCCCGCTTGCATTTTCCTCGCTCCTATTAATACAACTGCAATTGAATTTCTGATATTATCCGCATCTCTTATAAAGAAAGCTATGCCATCTCTCTTACCTATAGATTCCATCTTATCCGACAATGCAGTCATTTTTTCACCGGAAACTATTTTTACATCTATGTCATCCATTCCTTTTGTTTTGGGAGCTGTTATAGCGGCAATTCCCATCATTTCCGCTATCTCCTTTACGAGCTGTTTCCTTTGTGATTTTCATATTTTGATTATATATTTTTAATTTTATTTGTCAACCTAATTCTACATATAAAACAAGCAAAGGGCAGGTACAACCTGCCCTTTACTCATTACATTAACTCTCTTCTATCTCATTAGAAGTAGTTTCGCCGTCTTACTCTTGCCCGAAGAGCTAAGTCTCACAAAGTATATGCCTCTTCTCACATTCTTGCCATTTCCGTCTCTGCCGTCCCAACTCACAGTGTGATATCCGCTCTTCTCTTCTCTTCTTACAAGACGCTTCACCATTCTTCCGCTGGCATCATATACACTGACTTCCACTTTGCCGCTCTTCGTTAGTCCGTAACTGAATTCTGCTGCTCCCTTTACTATGTTGCTGCCTCTCGCTCTTATGCCAAAGCTTACTTGTCTCGCTCTGCTCTTTAACAAGCTGTGCTCGTTTATTCCCTGAGCTTCCAGACCAAAGAAATGCATTATACTGTCTGCCAACGCACTCTTCGTACTTACTCCGCTGCCATCTGTTAATCCTCCAAACTCAAAGCTCATTCCTACCGTCCTGTAACTCCCTGCATCATTGGCTACTCCACAGTTATATATAGGACTCGAGTTAGAGAATATTACAAATCCACTTCCAGCTGCATCTATGTGATCTATCCAGCTGTTCTCTCCGGAATATCCGAAACTCATGCCTTCCGTGAATGTACTATCCACTCCGCCTATTGTCGCAAGATCACTGCTCCCGTCATCCGTTGCATTTATTCCGCATAAACTCGAAAAATCATATCCGCTATTGTATTGCGGGTCATAGTACCACATGTCTCCGCCCTCAAGATATAACATTCCTCCATTATTCGTACACCACGACGCTAACTTACCTCCGTTTGTCTGATCTATTACCGTGTTACTCGAATATACGCCCGCAAATACAAAGGCACTCGCATAGTTGCTCAAACTGTCTATCATTGGGCTGAAACTCGTGTAGTAGTCCCCTGCATATCCTAACTCATTAAGAATACTGTCCATTACAGGACCGGAACTGTTGTTGGGGTCTATGTCAAAGATTATATATGCCTTCTGTCCTACTACCGCACTTACACTGCCGCTTATGTCGCTGAAGTTGTCTCCGCTTATCGTGTAATTGATTACTACCGGCGTACCGTTCGTCATACTACCGCCCGATG
>JAACEC010000003.1 GCA_011682715.1 Pseudomonadota bacterium | reverse complement strand
TAAGTCATCCGTTACACCGAGAGCCTTCACGATTTTATCAAACAGGTAGGTTGCACCATAAAAGTTACGGGATATCCGGGTTATGGGAGCTGGCTCCCTACTTGTCTTTTCTGCTGAAATGCTCGGTATTCTCTTCCGTGTCGAAATGATCTTGTTTGTTGCAGAATCTACCTTGCCGATGCATTTCCGTTTTGCCCGGGACTGTTTTTTCTCTTTGTCCCAGAAGGATATTGATTCATTTCCCGTTTATTGTGAATTTGACACTTGTCAAAATTTTGTGCAAAAGCATATGACAAATTTGGATCGGGCATTAACATTTGCTAATGCTATCTATTGTCTTACTATTCTTAAAGCTTCTATCCAATTAGTAAAAGTAGTCTAATAGGTAACAATTCTCCTACCTCTTTTGTTTTTCTTTAATAATCCGGGATTAATTTTCATCATATATTGCATTCCTCCATATAACAGGTTATTAAGAACGTTTTTCAAAATATAAACTCGGAGTTCCTATTATAATAAAATAATTTTATAGCAAATCGACTTAATGTCAAGTATCAAGGTTTGCCCGCGTATTTTTTCCAACCGCCAGGAGCTATTGACAAAATGCGATTAAAAATATAATCTATACTATGAGTGTAATGTAAAAGGAGGATGAAGTGGATATTTCTCAAATAAGTTTATTTAAATATCTTGATCCGAAAGAATTAATAAAATTAAGTCAATATCTTCAAAAGGTATCTTTCCCCAGAGGTTCGATCCTATTTAATGAAAATGATGAGGGGAATGAGATGTATATAATTCTGGAAGGGAACGTAGAGGTAACAATTCTCGATAAAAATGATAAATTGGTGCTTACAACCCTCGGAGAAGGGTCATTTTTCGGTGAAATGTCGCTCCTCTCCAATATAAAGCGATCAGCCACAATCAAGATATTAGATGACGCTGAATTTTATATGATAACGCGAGAGGGGTTAAAAATGATTATGAAAGAGAAACCGGCAATAGCGGTAAAAATACTCTTTGTCATTGCCTCTGAACTATCCAATAGAATATCGAAAACTGACAAACTCCTCGGTGATTATTTCAAAAGAAACAAAGAGATTATAAGCAATCAGTTGTTTAAAGATCTCTATGTTTATACGTTAAGTAATACAGGAGAAGAGGTGGATTTTCTTTAAGCTCTCTCTACATACTCTCCGGTTCGCGTATCTACCTTAATTTTATCTCCTTTATTTACGAAAAGAGGGACGTTTATTTTAGCCCCCGTTTCTACGACTGCCGGTTTAGTCCCACCTTGAACGGTATTCCCCTTAACACCGGGTTCGGTTTCGATTATTTTTAGAATAACAAAAAACGGTAGTTCTATGCCTACGAATTTTCCATCTGCAAAAAGCCCTATTAATTCGCTATTTTCCAGAAGGAATTTCTTTTCTGTTTCTATTGTTTTGTTACTGATCTGGTATTGATCATAACTTTGAACATCCATAAAATAGCTGTATTCCTCATCGGAATAGAGGTATTGGACCTGTCGCTTTTCAACTCTGACGACATTTACTCCCGAACCGGATTTAAGTGTCGTATCAATAACCTGTCCGGTCTCGATATTTTTCAATCTCATTCTTACAAAAGCATTACCTTTGCCGGGTTTAACATGTTGATATTCAACGATAAAATAGACTTTTCCGCCTATCTCAATTGCGGATCCTTTTCTTACATCTGATGTAGTTGCCATATTTCCTCCGTTATAATCTTTTCAACCAATCTTTAAACTTGTTCATTTCTTTTTTTTCCGGTTCTTCTTGATGTGAAATTTCTTTTTTCTCCACTTCTTTATTTTCGTTCTCTTCCCCTTTAACCGCTTCTTCCCTTTTGGAATTCTTATTTAATGTCTCAAAAAGTTCACTTAATTTAAGTGCCTTTTCCTTTCTTGCTTCTTCATGAGATGACTTTTCCGCTTCACTTCTCGTTTCTCGCATTTCTTCCTTAATAAGGTTATCAAGCTGAGCAATGAGTGATTTTACTTTTTCATTGAACGGATATTCGCTCTCGAGGTAGTTTAAGACCTTTCTTGCCTTTTCGTACTGTTTTTGATTTATATAAACCTGAGCCATGGTGGTAGTATAAAAGGTTTTCGGAACATCCTGTTCCGGCTCTTCTGTTTCAACATTTTTTTTACTTGTTTCATTTGTGACTTCAACGGTTTCTTCGTTCTTTTTCTCTTCTTTTTTATTTTCGTTCTCCGCTTCCTGTCCTACTTCAGAAAATTCGGTATCAAGAGAATCAAGAGATAATTCTCTTACCCCACTCATTCCTGCTATCGGGCCTTCGTAACTTAAGTTTCTATTGATATTCTTCTTATCTTCCCACGAATGAGGTTCTATAACTTTATCAAGTTCCTTTATCTTTTCATTTTCTTCTTCGCCTTTATTCTCCTCCTGTACACCCGTTTCCTTTTTCCCCTGCTCTTGCTTCTGTTTTTCCTCTTCCAATTGCTGCTCGATATCGCTAATTATCGATTCAAACTCGTTTCTTTTGCCGGGATTCAATATCACCAATTCGCTGTATATTTTTAATGCTTTCTCTAAATTTCCTTTCTGAAAGAGAAGGGATGCCAACAGTTCCATTGCCGATATATTTTCCCTGTCATATCGTAATGTCTCAGTCAGCTCGAAAATAGCATCATCCAACCAATTTAACTCCATATAACATTTGGCAAGAATATAATGTGCCGTAGGATAATCAGGATGGTGTTTCAAACCATTCTTCAGAACCCTTACAGCTTCCTCATAGTCGTTGTTTTGCCTCAGTAAATCGGCTAACTTGGCGAACAAAATCGAAGAAGGATTTTTCTCTATCCGTCTTCTTAAATCGCTTATAAACTCCTTATCTATAATACGCACCTCCTTATGTAATTATATTTTATTATGATAAACTGTCAAGAGCAATTCGAGAATGCTCTGTATAAGACTATCTTATGCTAACGGAATCATCTTTCATTTTGTAATAATTAACATATTCGTAGCAACTGACGTTTATTAAGCTCACAAATTCCACTTGACAAAATCATACTATTTTCTTATACTCACAGAAAAGAATGGAGGAGCTATGAAAGCTAAGATATTTTTTCTCAATCTTCTGATATTAATCGCTCTCGTCGCTTTACTTTATGTAATAGAGGCGACCCCGTACAAACAACTTAAGACATGGAATAAACAGGCTCTTGTTAAACACAATATGTATACATTGAAAGCTTCAATACAGAAATTTATTTCCTACGACAACGGGAGAATCGGCACTATCGTTGAAGAGGCCACAAAATATTTGCCTGACTCGATGGTGGATCCTTATACGGGCAAACTTCTTACCCCCGATGATGTTCAACTGGTAAAATACGATGTCCCCGGTGATTCAAAGGACAATAAATTAAATTCTACGAATGCACGGTTAAAAGGTGCTCCGGGAACACTTGCATACGGTTATTTTATTCCCTTCGGAGATTCACTGGCTACAGAATATTCAATAATCGGATTCGGCGCAGATAGCTTGCCTATCTATGATATAAACGAGACAACACTTAAAAAGGAATCGATAATCGTTTTACACAATTAATTTTCGGAAAATATTTCAGCGGAAAATTTATAAATTTCGGCTCCCTGAAGATAAGCGTCTTCGGGGAGTCCTGCTTTTAAGCAAACTTCTCTTAAAAATTCTTCTCTATTCCAATTGTACTCAACCGCTACCTGTGGCAAAAGTAATCCCGAATAAAATCCCTTTCTTATATACAATCCGTGTTTCCCTATATCAAAATCGTTGAGATTCTTCAACTCTTTTAAGGGAGAAAGAACGGATATCTCAATCTTTATAAATTCAACTTCATCACGCTTGAGAGATGGAAATCGAGGATCTCCAAAAGCAGCTGAGCGTGCTGTTTCCCAGACCGTTTCATAGAGTGCTTTTACCGCTACAATATACCCTATGCAGCCTCTTAATCTATCATCTATTGTAATTGTAGTAAAAGCCGCTCCTTTTTCTTTTAGTTTTGAAAATTTCGTTATAGGTTGTTCGCCTGGAAAATCAAAATAGGATTCAATTGCTCTTCTCGCAATTTGCAATAATTCCGCTTTTTCTTTTTTCTTAAACATAATAAATTATCTGAAAATTACAAAACTCGAATATCCGACAACATAGCCCCCTGTATTTTGCTTCGTTGCATCGACGGAATTTGTCAAATCCATAAGCTTTATTGTATTGTAGCCGGACATTTTACACGTAATCATATTTGATAAAATCGGACCGGCACCACACGCTACCGGCGTTTGTGAAAACTCTTTATCCTCTACATACCGAGATATTCTGTCGGTTTCCATTGTCAATAACAAATCGGTAAATTCCTTATCCAATCGCACACATTCCTCATAATCATAACCATGATACAGGTCCGAGCTCGATACGATAAGTACGTTTCTATCCTTCCCCACCTCAAACAGATTCATGGCTAAATTATATATGTTTTCCTGTACCTGTCTTCCCATGATAATAGGGACAATTTTAAAATCGTTTCTCAGAATATACTGAAGATAGGGTAACTGAACCTCGACAGAATGTTCCTGCATATGAGGAATATCAAATGTAATATCATACTTGGCAAAATCCTTCATAGCTACGACAAAATCTTTGTCTACGGGTAATTTACCGAGGGGGGTTTCAAAATAATCGAAATCACCCACTGAAAATCCGTCAAAAAGTGTATGATGACTCGGTCCTATCACTACAACCGTATTATAATCGTTTTTTTTAAGTTGTTTATACGCTTTTGCTGCTGTATTCCCGGAATAAAAATAGCCTGCATGGGGTGCAATAACTCCCTTTATGTCCTCAATGCCGAGATAATCGGCATTATCAAACATAGATTTCATCATCTCTTTTAATTTTCCTTTATCTGCAGGGTAAAAACTCCCTGCAACGGCAGGTTTTCTGACTTTAGCCATATTAAATATCTATTCCTTGCAGTATGGCAAATAACCTGGGGTCCAATTCAACACCGAGGTGAGGAGATAACTCTGCGAGTACATCTTGTTTTCCCGGTTCTTTACCGCTCTTCCCCTTTAATTGTGTATAAATTTCATCATATGCATTGGAAATTGCAAGAATTCTCGCTCCGATTGGTATATCATCTCCCGCTTTCCTTTCGGGAAAACCACTTCCGTCAAAATTCTCAAACATGTAATGTATATATTCCAATCCCTGAGACAAAAATGAAACCGGTTTAATAATTTTCTCGGTATTCTGATGAATTTTCATGATCTTTTCTTTCACTCCATCTTCCGGAGAAGCTTTAATAGACCCCACCCTTCCGATATCATGAATCAAAGCTGCATAGCGAATATTTGTTATCATACTGTCTTCCAGATTGAGTTGTTTTGCTATCTTTGTGGCAATATTACTCACTCTCTCCGCATGTTCCCTCAGAGAGAGATCCTCAGTCTCGAGTATAATAAGGAATGAATAAAGCGATTCGAGATAATTTTTTCTCGAATTTTCAAAATATACGGCATTTTGAATCGCAAGAGCGACATTTCCGGCGATAGTGGAAAAGAGATCCTCACCGTAATTTTTAATCGGTTCTTCCACCTTGCTTCCCAATACTAAAATACCCAAAAGCCTGGTTCCGGATTTGATAGGTAGCGAAACGTAATTTAAGCCGCCATCTTTTAATTGTCCGATTTCTTTTATTAAGGGCGGCTTAATAATTTTATTGATAATGGGATTTTCTCTTGAATAGATATCTCCCTTGTTAAAGTCACCGCCAGTGGATAGGGAAGCATGGACAACGAAGTTATTACCGCTAAAAGTGATAATCACGGCTCCGTTAAAACCAAAAAGGTCAATCAGAAATCTGGGAATAATATTCATTAATTTTATCAAATCAAGTTGAGGTGTAATTCCTTTAACAAATAGATTTATATTCGTGAGGTCTTCAACTTTTTTCTCCAATTCTTTATCTACAAGGGCTTTTTTCTCCGCCAGCATCTCATTCGCTTTCTCCAATTGATCATTTACATCGCTTAGATTGTTGATTAATTCTCTCTTTTCCATAATCAAACGTCTTTTTTGATAGGCGTTTCGTATGGTCGTACTTACTTGTTCTTGTGTAAATGGCTTCTGAAGATAGTCGTAAGCTCCTTCCCTCAATGCATCGATGGCAGTCTCAATCTTGGCATCACCGGTCATAATTATAACTTCTATATCTTGGTCTATTTCCTTGATATCTTTTAAAAATTCGATTCCCGATTTACCCGGTAAATTTACATCGAGAATAACAATATCAAACTTACTCTCTTCGATGAGATGCAATCCGTCTTCAGCCGTATGGGTAATAGCCACATCATAATCGTAATCTTTGGATTTTATCAACATCTTACCCAGGAAATTCGCAATAGCTTCATCATCATCGACTATTAAAATATGTACGCTATCTTCCACAATCTACCCTTTGGAAACAATTTGAGGTAATTCTACTATAAATTCCGTGCCTTCCCCAACAACACTGTTAAGTTCTATGGAACCGTTATGGGCAACAATAATTCTTTGAACCGTAGGCAATCCTAACCCTGTTCCCCCTCTCTTTGTCGTGAAAAACGGTATAAACACTTTTTTTTGATTCTCTTTGGGAATACCTACCCCGTTATCTTTAATCCTCACTGTAAATACGGAACCTTTATCATCATAAGATACGAAAACATTCACCCTTTTTTCGCCACCTTTTTCGCCAAATGCTTCCAAACTATTTATAATCAAATTGTTGAAAACTTCACCTAGAAGGTAGGGATCACCGTTGTATTCCGGAACATCTTTATCAGTTTCATACTCCACTTCTACACCCTTGACTTTCGCTTCCGGGAGATGAATCTTTATCTTCTCCCCTATCAGACCTATCAAATCGAATTTCTCCGAATTAACCTGAGGCATTCTTGTAAAATTAGTCATATCCTTTGCTATTCGTTCAAGCTGATTAATCTCTTTGAGAATCAGCTCTATTGATTCAATAGCATCACTATTCCCTTTTGAAATTGATTTTAAATACTCAATCCCGAATTTTATACCGGTCAGAGGATTTTTTATTTCATGCGCCATAACGGCTGTCATTTCTCCGAGTATGGCGAGATTTTCCTTTTGTTTTAACTTATCCTGCATTGTTTTGACCTTTGTAAGATCCGTCATCAAGCCAACCACACCTTTTACATTGGAATCCCCGTCTTCGATCAAAGAAGTGGTAATTCCCAAATACACTTTTTCCCCCTTTTTATTTTTCAATACATATTCACGTCTTTTTAAAGCTTTTTTACCTTTTATGGATTCTATAAACGGATTTGCATCTTGACCGTCACCGGGCATAACTTCTTCAACATTTTTCCCTAATAAATCACCGTCATCATTAAATCCAAGAATGTTAACTGCAGGATTATTCGCACTTATAATCGTACCCTGTTTATTAACCGTTACCATACCACTTGAAAGACTGTTTATAATCGTTTGGTATAAACTATCCATATAACATAATCTATCACAATTTCATTTTTTTTGCAATCATTGATTTTCCGAAATGGAATTAATGTGAAAAATCGCATCTTCATGTTGCGGATCAATTTCTATAACCCTCTTAAAATACTCCAGAGCCTTGTCAAGATTATTTATACTCTCATAAATAATACCGATTGTATAAAGCACTTCAATATTTTTCGGTTCCTTCTCGAGAGCTTTACTTAAATACTGCAACGCTTCGTTGTATTTTTGGTTTAAAAAATAGAATTTCCCTTCTTCGATTAATTCCTTAATGTCATTGTTTTTCGCTTTGTCCACTATTTTACCTTTTTAATTTTATCAAGACTTTTGGATTTACCCAAAATTATCATTATATCCCCAAGTAATACTTCAAAATCGGGTCCCGGGGATAAAATCATACTCTCTTTAAAGGATGTGGAGCCGTCATCTTTCAGCTCAGGCATATTTCTTTTAACAGCTATAACGGTAACACCATACTTCTTTCTCAGTTCCAGTTGGTCCAACCGCTTACCGACAAACGATTCCGGAGCCAACAATTCGAGAATCCCGTGCGATTCGGTAAGCTCTATAAGGTCGAACAGTTGTGGCGAGGATAGTCGTTTTGCCAAACGCTCTCCCATATCTCTTTCGGGATAAATTACCCTGTCAGCTCCCACTTTTATTAAAACTTTACCCTGGACTTGCGTAAGAGCCTTCGAGATTATTTTTTTTATACCCATTTCCTTCAATGTAAGGGTAATTAAAATGCTTGATGATATGTCTTCTCCTACACTGACAACACCTACATCAGCATTTTTAAGTCCAAGATCTCTTAAATTTTTCTCATCCGTAGCATCACAAGCCGCCGCCTGAAAGACAAAATCCGCTATCTCCTCGACTTTTTGAGGATCTTCATCTATTGCAATCACGTTTTTGCCCAATTTTGCAAGATTAATCGCTACGGATTGTCCGAATCGTCCAAGTCCTATCACAACAAATCTTTCCATATTCACCTATCCTATCATAGTTTTTAATTGCGGATACTGGATGTTCTTATTCCCTTGATACTCTAACAGTGCTATTGCTATGGAGAAGGGACCTATTTTGCCAAATATCATCGAAAGCATAATAATGAATTTCCCGATTACATTGAAATCGGCTGATAAACTTACATTTGCTATATGAGACGACCCTACGGACAAACCGACCGTGCCAAATGCGGAAATTTCTTCGAACAAGAGTCCCATAACATTACGAATCGGCGTTTGAGTGGCAAGCAGTAACAGGTAGGACACCAAAACAAAGAATAGTGAAACCGTAAAAATGAAAAATGCCCTATTCACCAATCTCTCGGATACATTTCTTTTCAAAATAACAATCCTTCTATTACTCCCCACAAGAGCTCTAAGGCCCATTATAAGCAGTGTAAATGTCGTCGTTTTAATTCCTCCTCCCGTTCCTCCCGGTGAGGCACCTATAAACATAAGAATAATTATAAGAAATAACGTTCCGTTAGTCAACAACGAAATATTAATGGTATTAAACCCGGCAGTTCTGGCGGTGACAGACTGGAAAAAAGACACTGATATTTTTCCCGCCATACTGTAATTTGCCAAAGATGTATTGTACTCCATTAGCAAGATCAACAAAAATCCAATGATCAAAAGAATTCCTGTACTAATCAGGACAATTTTACTGTGCACCGAAATCTTTCTATGCTTTGTTAAAGAGACACTCAAATCTCTTAAAACAAAAAAACCCAGTCCGCCCAAAATAATAAGAAGTGCAATTGTACCCACAATAAAATAATCGTTATAAAAGCTTACAAGACTTGTGGAAAATAAACTAAACCCGGCATTACAAAAGGCACTGACCGAATGGAATATCGATTCTTCAGCCGAGTGAAGAACACCGTAATGATATTTTGTAAAAAATCGCCAGAACAGTATAATCGCTCCCACCGATTCGAAAACAACGGTCCATTTCAAAACCGAAATGGCAAATCTTCCTATATCATCCAGTGAGACATGGTTATATGAAGTCTTAACCATCATTTCCTGCTGCAATGTCATTCTTTTCCCCACCAGCATTGCAAAAAGGGTTATTATGGACATATAACCGATCCCTCCGATCTGAATGAGTATTAAAAGAACCGTCTTCCCGAACGGAGTAAAAAATAACGGTGTGTCCTTTACAATTAACCCTGTAACACAGACCGCCGAAGTTGATGTAAATATGGAATCGATTATATTAAAATGTCCTTTATGAGAAACGGGAAGCAGAAGAAGTATCGATCCTGCTGCTATTAACAGCAGATAACCGAATATTAATACCCTGACTGGTTTTACTCCCTCTTTTCTGATAATATCCGCCATAGGCTAAAAAACCAATTTTAAAACTTCGTCCAATGTAGAGACATAATGAACTTTGATAGCGGATTTTGTCCTCTTGGGAAGTTCGGCGAAATCCGCTTTGTTCTTTTTTGGAATAATAACCTCTTTGATGCCTCTTAGTTGAGCGGCTACGATCTTTTCCTGCAATCCTCCTATGGGCAAAACTTCACCGGTAATGGTTATTTCCCCGGTCATAGCAATATCAGATCGAGTCGGTTTTTTAGCGAGAGCAGAGAGAATTGCGGAAGCTACAGTAATCCCGGCGGACGGGCCGTCTTTGGGAACCGCACCTTCCGGAACATGTATATGAATATCACTCTTCTTATAAAAGTTCTCTTTTATCTTGTATTTTTTACTGTTTTTACGAATATAAGTCAGTGCTCCCTTGCAGGATTCCTGCATTACATCCCCCAATTGTCCGGTTAAAATCAGATTCCCATGTCCCGGAACAAGTACAACCTCAATATTGAGTATATCACCGCCGTTTTCCGTCCATGCAAGCCCTGTTGCCACACCGATTCTCCTCTTAATAATATCGGTTTGTATGAATTTCGGTGCCCCAATATATTTCTTTAAATTGTTTTTTGTAATGGGAATCCCCGTTTTTTGATTTTTTACTTTTTTCATTGCAATTTTTCTGCATATCTTTGCTATTTCCCTTTGCAGATTTCTTACCCCCGCTTCGTATGTGTATTCCATGATGATCTTTTCGAGGGCATCATTCTCTATTTCAAGGTCATTAACGGTAATGCCGTTATTTTTAAACTCCTTGGGAATCAAAAAGTACTTTGCTATGTTCATCTTCTCATAAAGCATATACCCGGGAAGGTAAATCACCTCCATTCTATCGAGGAGTGCCGGCGGAATCGTATGAACCGTGTTTGCGGTAACGATGAAGAGAACATCGGAGAGGTCATACGGAACTTCAAGGTAATGGTCCATAAACGTATTATTCAACTCCGGATCAAGCACTTCGAGGAGAGCTGAGGCGGGATCCCCTCGAAAATCTTTACCTATTTTATCAACCTCGTCCAGCAAAAATACGGGGTTTCTCGTTCCGGCACGCTTCATCTGTTGAATTATTTTCCCAGGCAAAGCACCAACATAAGTCTTTCTATGCCCCCTGATCTCTGCTTCGTCATGAACGCCTCCGAGAGATATTCTTACGAATTTTCTTTCCAATGCCTCGGCAATAGAACGCCCGAGGGATGTTTTTCCCACGCCGGGAGCGCCCACAAAGCATATAATTTGTCCTTTTATTCGCTTTACCAACTTCATTACGGCAAGATATTCGAGCAACCGCTCCTTCACCTTTTCGAGACCGAAATGATTTTTATTCAACACCTTTTTTGCATGTTCGATATCGAGATTATCCTTTGTCCTCTTCGCCCACGGTAGTTCACACAACCATTCGATATACGTTCTTGTCACGGCGGCTTCCGGGGAAATGGGCATCATCTTCGACAATTTTTTCAATTCGTCGAAAGCTTTTTCCTTGACTTCTCCCGGCATACGGGCTTTAATTATCTTTTTCTTGAGGGCTTCGATATCATCGCCTGTACCCTCTTCTCCAAGCTCCTTCCGGATGGCTTTCAACTGCTCTTTTAAATAGTACTGCTTCTGCCCCTCGGAAAGTTGAGCCTTTACCGATCTTTCTATTTTCTGCTCGAGCTCGATATATTCCAATTCTTTTAAAAGGACGTTATTTAATTCGAAAAGCAGTTCTTTCAGGTTATTTATTTCCAGAACTCTTCTCTTTTCTTCGGCTTTCAAAGCTAAATTGGAAACAACAATATATGCGAGTTTGTCGAATTTTTTCGTCTGAGATAAATCTAGTACGAATTCGGGACTGATATTTTCCCTCTTTACCGCATATTGCTCAAAATTCTTAATAAGTTCCCGGGCTAATACTTCTACGTATTTACCCTTGTTCATCTTTATCGGTTTAGTCACAATATCTGAGTTGAAGTAATCTTTTTCTCGGAAATTGACAAGCTTTGCCCTGGCATATCCTTTTACAAGTATTTTAATTCCGTTATTTTCCGTCTTTCCAAACTGCTCGAGGCGTACCAATGTCCCGTATTTTCCGAGTTTCAATTTATCGTTATCCTGATTTATCTGGGGAACGACAAACAGAAGTCGGTCATCCCTTTTTGCGGATGCATCCACAACCTCAACGAGCTTCTCGTCGTTTACTATTATTGCAATTTCAATATAGGGAAATACAACAAGATCCCTTACCGGCAGTGTCGGTATTTTAATATATTCATTCATACTATTTAATCCTTATGATTTTAGGGGATTTTCCTTTCTCTATATCCTCTTTTTTTATGATACATTTTTTCTTACCCGTAATTGACGGAGTCCGAAACATAACGTCGATGAGAACCGATTCGATTATACTCTTTATCCCTCTTGCACCCGTGTTTTTCTCTTTGACCTTACGGGCAATATACTCTATGGCATCGTCCTCCCATTCTATCTCGAGGTTGTCCAATGACATAATAGTTTGATATTCTTTCAATATGGCATTTTTAGGCTCTTTCATTATTCTTATTATCTTCTCTTCGTCGAGATTATCGAAGGGAACGAGAATCGGGATTCTCCCTATAAATTCGGGAATTAATCCGTATTTTATAAAATCCTCCGGTTGTGCGTTTTTTATGTCCCCAAACTCCGTGATACTTCTGATTTCATGACCGAAACCGAGGTTCTTCTTCCCCGTTCTTCTTCTCACTATCTCGTCAAGCCCCACGAAAGCTCCCCCGAAAATAAAAAGAATGTTATCCGTTTTTAATTTAATGTATTCCTGTTCCGGGTGTTTTCTTCCGCCCTTTGGAGGAATATTCGCAACCGTTGATTCGATTATCTTCAAAAGAGCTTGTTGTACGCCTTCACCGGATACATCCCTCGTTATCGAAGGTCCGCTGGATAATTTCGCAATTTTATCGATTTCATCTACGTAAATGATGCCGAGTTCCGCTTTCTTTATATTGTAGTTCGCATTTTCAACAAGCTTCAGAAGGATATTCTCCACATCCTCCCCGACATACCCGGCTTCCGTTACACTTGTAGCATCGGCAATAGCAAAGGGAACATCGATGAATCTTGCAATGGTTTCGGCCATCAACGTCTTCCCAACCCCCGTAGGTCCAAAAAACAGGAGGTTGCTTTTCCTTATGGGGATATCGTTTTTGAGATTGTATTTTATCCTTTTGTAATGATTGTAGATTGCAACTGAAACAACCTTCTTGGCAAAATCCTGTCCGATGACGAATTTGTTCAGTTCCTTTTTTATCGTTTTGGGTGTCTTGGATGCTATTTCACCGACATTAACGGCTTTTTCTTCCTTTTTATCTATCTCCCTGAATATTCCCGCTACCGTTAACGCACAGCTTTTACATATATATCCGTTCACACCGTGAACCAACTCACCCACTTCGGATTGCGATCTACCGCAAAAGGAACATCGCAGTTTCTTATTCTCGGCTTTTTCCTTATTTTTCAATTACCTCGCTCCTCTTCTCGATAATCGTATCGATTATCCCATATTCTTTTGCTTCTTCCGGTGACATCCAAAAATCCCTGTCTGTATCTTTTTCGATTTTCTTTAACAGTTGTCCCGTATGTTTAGCCATTATGTTATTGATAATGCCTTTAATCCTTATAATCTCTCTTGCCTCTATCTCTATGTCGGTGGCTTGCCCTTGCGTCCCTCCGGAAGGCTGATGTATCAAAATCCTCGAATTTGGGAGAGAAAATCTTTTCCCCTCAGCGCCACCTGACAGCAAAAGAGCCCCCATGCTTGCCGCCATTCCTATGCAAATCGTCGATACATCGGGCTTTATATACTGCATAGTGTCATAGATGGCAAGTCCCGCTGATACCGATCCCCCGGGGGAATTTATGTAAAGATAGATATCCTTTTCCGGATCCTCCGCTTCGAGAAACAATAGCTGAGCAATAATGACATTGGCTATATCATCTACTACCTGATTACCAAGAAAAACGATTCTGTCCTTCAATAATCTCGAGTAAATATCATAAACCCTTTCCCCTCTTCCCGTAGTTTCTATGACATAAGGTACACTAAACATCTTTTTTCTCCTCTTTTACTTTCCCCTTCTCAGTCTCGTCTTTTTTCTTCTTTTCCTCTCTTTCCTCTTTTATGGGAACGAATTTATTATTCTCGAAAAGAAAATCCATAGCCTTTCTGCGAATGATTTTCGATTTTATACTACCGAAGGAACCGTCTTTTTCAATCATCTCTTTCGCTTTTTCAAGCTCCATCTTCATCTTTTCGGCATACCCTTTGATTTCTTCCGTTATCTCTTCTTCCGTTGGTTCTATCTTTTCTTTCTCAGCCACTTTGTCGATTATAATATCGTTTTTAAGATACATCTCCGCCATTGGTATATACGATTTCTCGAGTTCGGCGAGTTTCGCCTGATCTTTCTCACGCTTGTGGAAATAGCTCGTCAAATATTTGGACTCTTCTTTTATCAAGGATTGGGGCAATTCAAACGGATTCTCCTCGTTGATTCTACCAAACAATCTGCTTTCCTTTTGGTTTCTCTCTTCCTCTTTCGCTCTGTTTTCAAGATTTTCTTTTATATTCTTTTTCAAGTCTTCCAGATCTTTATATCCCATATCTTTGGCAAATTCATCATCCAGATTGGGTAAAAGAAGCATTTTTATCTCTTTTATGGTAATTTTGAATTTTGCAGGTTTATTTGCTATTTTTTCATTTTTATAATCGGCTGGAATAACCATTTCCACATCAACGACACTGCCCGTTTTATTCCCGATAAGTGCCTTTTCCAATTCATTAAATATGTAACCGTCACCCAATGTTATGGCAAAATTCTCCATTGTGAAATCTTTGATCTCCCTTCTCTCGTTGTCTTCGGCATGCATATCGATTACGAGCAAATCGCCTTCGTTCACCACTCTGTCCACGGGAACATATTCACCGTTACTTTTACGCAGGTACTCGATTTCGGTGTTGATAAATTCCTCGTTATATTTAAAAGGTTTGTATTCGATTTCAAAGTCACTGTACTTCTCGATATTTATTTCGGGCATAATTTCTACTTCTGCGGTGTATTTCAACGATTCAAGATTCACATCCGTTATGTCTCCCACAGCTATGGGAGTAATTTTTTCCTTGTTTAATGTTTCCCTGTACGTTTTATCCAGGAGCTCGTTGAACGCCTCTTCCTTAATGCTGTCACCGTATTTTTTCATTAAAATCGAAGGAGGTACTTTGCCCTTTCTGAAACCGGGCAATTGAATGGATTTAGTATATTTACGAGCCAGCTCATCTACCTTCTTATTAAAATCTTCTTTTGATATTTCTATGGTTAGAGAAACGAGCCACTCTTTTTTCTTCTCCTTTTTTATCACCTTGCTATTACTCACAATTAACTCCTTTTTTAAATTTATATGCGAAAGGGGGGACTTGAACCCCCATGGGTAATCCCACTGGATCCTAAATCCAGCGCGTCTGCCAATTCCGCCACTTTCGCGACTAATTTTACGCCCATAATATATACATTTAGTATGACTATGTCAAGTATGAAGGCTATTTAAGCTTGCAAGAATAATCCCCTTGCGAACTCTTTCGCCGCAGTTATATCTGTTCCGTCCGGTTTCCCTTTATTTACACCGCCTTTTAATTTTAACGGTCCCCAATCATCGAACCCCTTACAATCGAATCTTCCGATTATATCAAATCCTTTCTTAATAAGTATATTTGCCATTGATCCGGAAAAATCTCTTCCCATTCCACTTGTTGTGAATACAAATGCTTTTTTACCCTCTATCCGCGGCAATTCTTCCACAAAATGTATGAGTTCCCCGTCCATTCTCATGGCATAAACCCCTGAGCCAAAACCGACTAAATCGAATCGGTTCAAATCTTCCGATTTCGCATCTGCTGTTTTTATGGTTTTTGCATTTAGTGTCTCTCCCATGGCAATTGCAATCTTTTCCGTATTACCATGATAAATCGATGAGTAGATTATCAATGTTTCCATCAAAACCATTTCTTTTTCTTGAAATAGATTACCATCACTATCATGATAAGTCCCATGACTCCGAGTACAACAGGATAACCGAACCACCATCTATATTCGGGCATATTTTTGAAATTCATCCCGTAAATACCGGCAATAAATGTGGGAGGTATAAAGATTGTAGCGATAATTGTCAAGAACTTCATTATATCGTTCATCTTGTTGTTAATACTCGAGAGGTAGATATCGAGTTGTCCTGAAATCATATCTCTGTATATCTCCACGGCATCGATAAATTGAAGCACATGTTCGTAAATATCTCTAAAATAGATCGATGTCGTTTTCTCAATACATGTGGATTCTGAAATTCTCAAATTGCCTATTACCTCTCTAAGTGGCCAAACGGATTTCAGTACGAGAATCATCTCCTTTTTGAGTTTGTGAATCGTTTTGAGTATAGAAGAGTTTGGATTAACAATCAATCTGTTTTCAATACGGTCTATCTCTTCTCCCACATTTTCTATAACGATGAAATAGTTGTCTACAATGGCATCTATGAGGGTATAAGCAAGATAATCTGCTCCTAATCGCCTTATTCTCCCCTTATCGTTTTCAAGTCGTTTTCTCACAATCCCGAATACATCCCCCTTTCTCTCTTGAAATGTCAATACATAGTTGTGACCTATAATCATGCTCACCTGCTCTATTTCTATCTTTTTCTTCTTCTCGTTAAATGTAAACATTTTAATTAAAATAAAAATATAATCATCGAATTCGTCGATTTTTGGTCTTTGAGTTGTATCCAGTATATCCTCCAAAACAAGATCGTGGATCCCGAAATTTTTTCCTAATTTGTTAATAGCCTCTGTATTACCAAGTCCGTTTACATTTATCCACGAAACGGTACTTCTCTTTTTGTATTTCGAACAATCACCGATTTCCTTTATTACCGTCTCTTCCAATTTCTTTTCATTAAAATCAATAACATAGATCTTTTCTTTATCCATCGCATGATTATTTGAAACATCAATACCGTTTGTCGATTTTCCATTTTTAGCCATCAGACACCTCTCTTTAATATAAATCGATAACCAATTATATCAAATATAGAGTAAAAGTCAAAAGAAAAGGCTTGCAATATCAAATTTTTGCAAGCCTTTTATAAGCGATGGTACTATATTAAAAGAATTATTTCATTTTAAATTAAAAATAAGCAACAGCTCCGATCATTATTTGATCAGTGTAATTGCTAAATGTGAATTTAGGTACCGCAAAGTTGTTGTATACTCTTAAGGCAACACTCTCACTCAAAAAGTAGTCAAATCCCACATTAATGTTTAGTGTGTTTGTAAAAGTCGGCTTAACGGGCATTTCAAAATCAAACCCGCCGAACGGGACAATTGCATCGGTAAGTGTATAATGATAATAAGAGTAGACACCAACTGAAAACAAATTCGGTAATCCGGTCATCTTCATAAAACTGCTGCTCAGCCCTACTTCGACATTGTCGGTTAACATTTTACCGTACAACCCGCCTATGGCAACCATTCCGGAAGGCTTTATTCCTATAACTCCGGAAGCACCGGCTATTGTTTTACCGGCTTTTACATTTCCAAGAAGCATCAAAGGTAACAAGAGCACTACTACGATTAAAATCCTTTTCATAATCATCTCCTTTTTAAGCACCATCTTAAGTATTCTAATACCATTATTAAATTTTGTCAAATATTAATACACTACAAAGGTAGATAGGCACGGACATATTTACCAGTTTAAGGAGAGCGAGGTAAAGATCAGTAAGAAACAGTATCCGAAGGGAGCAATAGAAATAGAGAAG
>JAACEC010000058.1 GCA_011682715.1 Pseudomonadota bacterium | reverse complement strand
AATAATCATTATTGAAAACAGAGACATGTTTCGGTATTGCCTGTGAAATATCAATGCCGATTTCAGCCATAACCTTTATGGCAAAAGGATTTATTTCCTTTTCCGGTTTGCTCCCGGCCGAATACGCTCTGTATTCATCCGCTCCGTAACGATTTAATAAACCTTCCGCCATCTGGCTTCTGCAGGAATTTCCGACACAGAGGAAGAGAACCTTCTTCATATACCTCCCGATTGAATTTATTATATAACATATTTATCAAATTGTGAAGTTGACAAAATATAAAAAATCGGTTATAAGAGCAGGATTTTATAAGTGTTTATCTCCAAGGAGATAATGTTGACATATAAGTGTATTTTAGTTATATTATAGCAAACTTAAGGAGGTGCTAATTGGCTATTAACATTCATTTGCGTAGAGAGGGTAGGATACATAAACCTTTTTACAGGATAGTTGTTTCGGATAAGAGAAGTCCGAGAGACGGAAGATTTATCGAACAATTGGGATATTACAATCCCTTGAACAAAGCCGAATTTGAAATCGATCTCGAGAAAGTCGACGAATGGATTGGAAAAGGAGCAAAACCGACGAATACGGTCTCGAAGCTTATGAAAATAGCTCGCGAGAAACAAAATTCGAATGAATAAAATTGAAGATTTGTTAAATTTTATTGCCGAATCGCTCCTTGAAAGTAGAGATTCATATAAAGTTACCAGAGTAGAAAGTGATATGAATGTACTCTATATGATTCAGGTTAAAAAGAATGATCTCGGGCGTCTGATAGGTAAAGGTGGAAAAACAGCAAATGCCATTCGGACATTAATTTACTCTTGCCATTCCAGCGGAAAGAGAGCGACGGTAAAGTTTGAAGAGTTATGAACGGAAAGGTTTTAATAGGCGTTATAGGCAGAACATACGGAATTAAAGGATATGTTACCGTAAAGTCGTATTCCGATTTTCCCGAGCGGTTTACGACGATGAAAGAGATAAAACTAACAAATGGCAGAGGCGAAGATGTATTTCATATTGAAAATGCCTATATCAGAAACAATCGCGTATATTTGAAATTCAAAGGAGTTGATTCCAGAGAAGATGCAATGAGGTTTAACGGCAGGAAAATATTCATAAACAAGGACGAAAGAGTTAAATTAGAGGAAGAAAGATACTACATATCGGATCTGATCGGTTACGATGTGTTTGATGCGAAGACTGAATGTATAGGGGTAATTAAGGATATCATTAACAACGGTGCAACGGATATACTCGTTATCAGAGATGGTAAAACGGAAAATCTTGTTCCCATGGTAAAGGAATTTATCGATACTATTGATATAGAGAATAAAAAGGTTGTAATTTCCCCTATAGAGGGGATGATTGATGCTCATTGACATATTGACTATTTTTCCTGAATTTTTTACATCTCCCATAGATGTGGGAAATATGAAAATAGCCCGCGAGAAGGGGCTTCTTGATTTGAGAATAACGGATATCAGAAAATACAGCAAGGACAAGCACAGAAAAGTCGATGATTATGGTTTCGGTGGAGGTCCGGGAATGGTGATGATGGTTCAGCCGATTTACGATGCCCTTAAGAAGATCAAAGATGAGGAAGCACACGTTATTCTCTTTACGCCTCAAGGCAAAACGCTTACCGAGAACAGGGTAAATGAACTTAAGAAGATGGAACATCTTGTTTTTATATGCGGACGTTACAAAGGGATAGACGCAAGGCTCAAGCGTTTTACGGATGAGGAGATATCGCTGGGCGATTATGTGGTAAGTGGTGGAGAGTATGCGGCTCTTATCGTTATCGATGCCATTACAAGGCTTATACCCGGTGTAATCGGTGACATCGATTCGGCAATGGAGGACAGTTATTCGTCCGGTTTACTTGATGCCCCGCGATACACGAGACCACGAGAATTCATGGGAATAAAGGTCCCCGATGTTTTACTTTCGGGGAATCATAAAGAGATAGAGAAGTGGAGAAGGACGGAGTCACTGAAACTGACACTTGCGAAGAAGCCGTATCTTCTCGATGAGAACAGTTTAAACGAAAAAGATAAGGAAATAATAAAAAATCTACGCAACCGCGATGGTAAGGAGGAATAGATGGACATACTTGAAAGTGTCGGAAGAAAAAAACTGAGAACGGATCTGCCCGAGTTCGGAGCAGGAGATACTGTGAGGTTATTTTTGACAATCGAAGAAGGCGGAAAAAAGAGATTACAGAGATTCGAAGGTGTTGTTTTGCAGAGAAGAGGCAGCGGACTTGGTGAGACATTTACCGTGAGAAAAACTTCGGGTGGTATAGGAGTAGAGAGAATACTCCCACTCAACGGACCGTTAGTCTCGAAAATTGAGGTATTGAAAAAGGGTAAAGTGAGAAGATCCAGGATCTTCTATTTTAGAAAATTAAGGGGCAAAGCGGCTAAAATACAAGAAAAGAGATAATGGAAGTTATCGAACGGAAACTTTGGGAGCAAAACATACGATTTGTTGCGGGAATCGATGAAGTAGGGCGAGGTCCGCTTGCCGGTCCTGTAGTTGCTTCTTCGGTTGTGCTACCCTATGGTAAGATATTTGATGGGATAGACGATTCAAAAAAACTCTCTCCGGATAAGAGAGAAAAGATGTTCCATATAATCCTCGAAAATGCCATATCGATAGGTATAGGGTATGTTGATTCGATGATAATTGATAAGATCAATATCCTGCAAGCGACGTTTGAAGCGATGAAGAGAGCAATCTGTAATATGAATGTTGTCCCTGATTACCTTTTGATCGATGGGAGTTATGAATTAGACGGAGTCCCATTATTCCAAAAGGCTGTGGTGAAGGGCGATTCAAAGAGCCAATGTATTGCGGCGGCTTCCATTGTTGCCAAAGTGTACAGGGATAGATTGATGGAAGGTTTTGATATTGAATATCCCATGTACAACTTTTCCAGAAATAAGGGATATGGAACGAAGGAACATATTGAAGCTCTAATGAAGTACGGACCGTGCAAAATACATAGATTTTCTTTTGCTCCTGTCAAAAATTTTTCATGTAATGAATAAAACGGGAAGGAGAGGCGAAGAGATGGCCTCTTCTTTTCTGGTTAAGAGGGGGTATAGAATTGTTGTGAGGAATTTCCACTACAGCAAATACGGAGAAATAGATATTATAGCGGTTCATAAGAAAATGCTCGTTTTTATTGAAGTTAAATTCAGAAACAGCAGCGAGTATGGAAGTGCCGTCGAATCGATTAACGATGTAAAACGAAGGCGTATAATCAAAACGGCTCGTTATTTTTTATCGAAGAAGGGCATCTTGGGTAAAGTCGACACACGTTTCGACGTTATTGCCATTGATACGGTTGACGGTAAAGAAAAAATAGATCATATAAAAAATGCGTTCAGGGGGGAAATATGATATCACGTTTATTTTCAAGTACGCTTGAAGGGGTTGAAGCCTACATTGTCGAGATCGAGACGGACCTCACAAGGGCGCTTCCGGCGTTAAATATCGTGGGGATGCCGGAGAGAGTCGTAAAGGAAGCAAAAGATCGCGTAGAATCGGCAATAAAAAATACGGGTATACAATTCCCGACTAAAAAAATCACGGTTAATCTTGCACCTGCGGAAAAGAAAAAGGAATCATCCGGATTTGACCTTCCCATTGCAATAGGGATTATCGCGGCGAGCGGGAGCCTGATATCCAAAACATTGGGCGATTATACCATTGTGGGAGAGTTGTCCCTCGGAGGAGGAGTAAGGAAGATAAACGGAGCTCTTTCAATTGCTGTTGCCACGCGGGAGGCGGGATTCAAAGGACTCATTTTACCGGAGGAGAATGCCCCGGAAGCCGCCGTAGTAGACGGTATAGACGTTATCCCTGTAAAATCACTGAGAGACGTTATTCAATTTATGAAAGGAGAAACGGTAATCAAACCGTTCAGTGTGGACCTGGAACAGCTCTTTAATTCGGCGGGAAAATACAGTGTGGATTTCTCCGATGTAATAGGTCAGCAATCGGCAAAGAGAGCCATTGAAGTAGCGGCTGCCGGTGGGCATAATTTACTCATGATAGGACCTCCCGGTTCGGGGAAAACGATGCTTGCTAAGAGAATTCCCACGATACTCCCCAAAATGACCATAGACGAAGCGTTGGAGACAACGAAGATAAATAGCTCTATAGGGCTGATTAATTCAGGGAAGGGGATTGTCGCAACACGTCCCTTTCGATCGCCCCATCACACCATATCGAATATAGGACTTGTAGGTGGAGGGCAAAGGATAAAACCGGGGGAAGTGAGTTTAGCACATAACGGTGTGCTTTTTCTTGACGAGTTACCGGAATTCAATAGAAATGCTCTTGAAGTTCTCAGACAACCGTTGGAAAACGGCGAAGTCACCATATCGAGAGCGGTGGGTAGCCTGACATTCCCGTCACGCTTCATGCTTGTTGCGGCAATGAATCCATGCCCGTGCGGATACTTCGGTGATCCTTATCACACTTGCACATGTACGCCAAATATGATACAAAAATATATGTCGAAAATATCGGGACCACTTCTGGATCGCATCGATATTCATATCGAAGTTCCTGCTGTTAAGTATAAGGAACTTATGACAAAACGAAAGGAGGAGCCGTCTGAGAGTATAAGAAATCGGGTCCAGAAGGCAAGGGAGATGCAAAATCTAAGATACAAAGGGAAGGGTAAGATATACTCCAATGCTCATCTGACGGAAAGGGCGGTGGACAAATACTGCAAATTGGACAACGAGTCGGAAAATTTACTCCAGACAGCCATTAAACGTTTCGGATTTTCGGCAAGAGCATACAATCGCATACTGAAGGTGTCACGAACCATAGCTGACCTCGAGGGAGAGGAAAATATAAGACCGGCACATGTCTCGGAAGCCATTCAGTACAGATCATTGGACAGAAGATTCTGGTTATAGTATAGAAGGAGGTATCATGGATATTTTAACGGTTTCTCAACATATTATAGAGCAGCAAAAGCGATTTCCTAACGCTACCGGAGAGTATACCGGATTGCTGGGGAATATCATTCTTGCGGCGAAAATTGTTACAAGGGAAGTGAGAAAAGCCGGTCTTGTGGAGATACTGGGGCTCACGGGAAAGAAAAATGTTCAGGGAGAAGATGTTCAAAAGCTCGATATTTTTGCCAATGACACAATGGTGAAAATCCTCGGAAGAGGCGGTCATGTCTGTATTATGGCATCGGAAGAGGTGGCGGATCCTATCTATCCCGTGGACGGTTATCCCATAGGAAAGTATGTTGTGAGCTTTGATCCTCTGGACGGTTCGTCCAATATTGATGTGAATGCAAGTATCGGAACGATTTTCGGTGTCCACAGAAGGAGAAGCGAAGGAGGAAGGGGGACCGTTGAGGATCTCCTTCAAAAGGGAACAGAACTTGTTGGCGCCGGTTATATCATTTACGGCTCCAGTACCATTATGGTCTATTCGGCAGGTTTTGGTGTCCACGGATTTACATACGATCCTTCCGTGGGAGAGTTTTTGTTATCCCATGAAAATATAAGAATTCCTACCAAGGGCAATATTTACAGTATTAACGAAGGAAACACAATTTACTGGGATGAAACCATAAGAAAGTATGTGGAGTATATTAAATCAAAACAAAATCATTTAAAGAAACCCTATACGGCACGTTATATAGGCTCGCTTGTAGCCGATTTTCATAGGAATTTACTCCGGGGCGGGATATTTCTCTACCCCAAAGACAATAAAGATCCCAAAAAACCACACGGTAAACTGAGATTGCTCTATGAGGCTCAACCCCTTGCTTATATTGCAGAACAGGCGGGCGGAGCGGCTTCCACGGGAACAGAAAGAATTTTGGACATACAGCCGACGGGGATTCATCAGAGGGTACCGCTTATTGTCGGGAGCAAAGAGGATGTGAAAATAGCGGAGGATTTTATTACTGGGAAGTATTGATCTCATCATAGAGGTCCGTTAGTGAAAGAGCCATAAAATCGTGAGTCGAATCTTTTCCAAGCAAAATCATTATAAATTAAATCGGTCCAAACCGAATGCAATGCCCCCTGACGGGGGCATTCCCATTTTGAGAGCCTTTTGAAAATCTTTATTGAACGGAATATCTTTGTGAAAATCAATTTCCTCTTTTAGTCGTTTGTTTTGCTCGATAGGATCGTTGAGTTCCGAGTAGGCATTTGCAATTTTCGTGTCACTATGTATAGTTCGAATCGTTCCGCATAAAAGTTGTTTTCATCTTTTATACGCGAAAGAGCGGCGTAGCTTTTGGGGTAGTCATATATGATACGCGGTTTTTCGGATCCCAGAGTCGGTTCCTTTTGAACGATCCACGCATAAAATAGTTCGTTCCGACGATCCAATCCATCTACGGTTATATTGCCAGATTTAATAACTCGTTTAAAATCATCAGTGTTCACAAGCGACTTGAGCTCCTCATGAAAATCGTCATAAAAAAGGTCCTTAACAAATATTTTTTCTATCCGGGACATATCGATATTTTTCACTTTATATTTTATGACGGAAGATTCGTGCACATATTCGGTTATTTCAGGTAATATAACGGAAAGATCAGCCATGATATCGGTATAATCCGTATAAGCTCTATACCATTCGAGATTGAGAAACTCCGGATTATGCAAACGGTCGTACTCCTTATCACGGAAGGAATGTGCGATCTGAAGAATCCGTTCAAAACCGATAGTGAGGAAGCGTTTTAGATT